>JAQVUQ010000080.1 GCA_028699365.1 bacterium
ACAAGAAGGGTTCCTGGCTCACTTACAGGCCCGATATAAAGGTGCTGGATTGCACCATCCGGGACGGCGGGCTGATGAACAACTGCACTTTTGAAGACGGGTTTGTGCGTGCCGTCTATCAGGCCTGTGTCGATTCGGGCATCGATTATATGGAAGTGGGTTACAAGGGCTCATCCCGGATATATTCGCCTGAGAAATACGGATGCTGGAAATTCTGCACCGAAGAGGATATGCGGCGGATAGTGGGAGACAATCCTGCGGCGTTGAAGCTTACAGCCATGGCCGATGTGGACAGGACGGATTATCATACCGATATCCTGCCGAAGTCGGAGAGCGTGCTCGACATGATACGGGTGGCGGCGTATATCCACCAGATCCCGGGGGCGCTGGACATGATAAAGGCGGCACATGACAAAGGCTACGAAACGACCATCAATCTGATGGCCATTTCAGTAGTGAATGAGAGAGAGTTGGACGAAGCTCTGGAACTTCTGTGCCGAAGCGAAGTCAAGGTTATCTATCTGGTGGACAGCTACGGCTCTCTCTACTCGGAGGAAGTACGCGATCTGACGCGGAAATACCTGAAGTTCGCGGAGGAGAGCGGCAAGAGCGTAGGAGTTCACATGCACAACAACCAGCAGTTGGCTTACGCCAACACCCTGGAAGGGCTGATTCTGGGGGCCAGCTATCTGGACACGACCATGGGCGGACTGGGACGCGGGGCCGGGAATTGCCCGACTGAACTGTTGCTGGGTTTCCTGAAGAACCCCAAGTTCCGCCTGAGACCGGTGTTGCAGTGCCTGCAGGAGCACATTGTGCCGCTCAAGGGAGAAGTGCGGTGGGGATATGATATTCCCTACATGCTGACCGGACAGTTGAACATGCATCCCCGCTCGGCCATGGCCTTTTTGGACGGAGACAGCCGGACGGATTACGTGGGATTTTATGATGTTATGATGGAAGAGGAATAAAGCCGGTTTTGCGTTGACTTCCACCCCTCCGCCGTGGTATATTACTCAAAACCTTTAAAATAGCCCTGAGAGGCTAGCAAGGGTACGGTTATGCAGCAGTTTTATAAAAAGGATAAATGTTCGGCAGTTGTTACCGCCGGGTGGTTGAAACTCGGCAGGGATAACTGTTTTTTTATAGAGGGGCTTGAGACCTTTCCCGCTTAGATGGGAAAGGTTTTTTTATAGGTTTTATGAGGGAGTGAGCCGATGGATTGCCCGCAGATCATGGACGTAGACGATATCAGAAGAGCGCTGACCCGCATCTCGCACGAGGTGGTGGAACGGGATAAGGGCGCCGGTGATATCTGCCTGGTGGGCCTGCATACCCGCGGGGTGCCGCTGGCACGGCGGTTGGCAGGTATCATTGCCGGATTCGAAGGCATCGAGGTGCCTGTCGGCACGCTGGATATCACCCTTTATCGCGACGACCTTCAATACGACGGCTTGCAGCACGAAGTCAGGCAGAGCGATATAGGCTTCGATATCACCGGCAAAGTGGTGGTGCTGGTGGATGAGGTCATCTATACCGGCAGAACCACACGGGCGGCGCTGGATGCCTTGATGGATTACGGGCGTCCCCGGGCCGTGCGTCTGGCCGTACTGGTGGATCGCGGACACAGAGAGTTACCGATAAGGGCTGATTTTATCGGCAAGAATATACCCACTTCCCGCAAGGAGCGGGTGAAAGTATCGCTGGCGGAGATCGACGGTATAGATGAAGTAACATTGATACGTTGAGGTCCATTATTTGGGCTTTGAACCGCACCCGAAGGGTGCCTCGTGAACTGCGCCCGAAGGGCGCTACAGGGGGAAGGCAATGGTCTGGAAACGAAAAGATCTTCTCGGTCTGCGCGATCTTAGTGCAGTCGAAATAGAGCATATACTAGATACGGCCGCCAGGCTGAAGGGTATATTCGACCGCCCTGTACGCAAGGTGCCGGCCCTGCGGAGCAAGGCTGTGTTTACCCTCTTTTATGAGGCCAGCACCAGGACGCGCTCTTCTTTCGATGCCGCGGCCAAGATGCTCTCGGCCGATACATATGCCATTTCACCGTCCACCAGCAGTGTGACCAAAGGCGAGGGGCTGGTGGATACGGTTCTTAATCTTGAGGCTATCGGCGCCGACGCCATTATTATCAGGCACAGTTGCGCCGGGGCGTCGGAGATGGCTGCCGGCACGGTGAAATGCTCCGTGCTCAACGCCGGTGACGGCATGCACGAGCATCCTACGCAGGGGTTGCTGGATATGTTCACCATCAGGGAGAAGAAGGGCAGTTTGCAGGGGCTGAAGGTAGTCATCGTCGGCGACATCCTGCACAGCCGGGTGGCCAAATCCAACATCTGGGGATTGTGCAAATGCGGGGCCGAAGTGGTGCTTTGCGGGCCGCCTACCCTGCTGCCGCCGGAGATGGCTGCCATGGGCGCCACCGTAGAATACGATCTGGACCGGGCGCTGGAGGGGGCCGATGTGGTGAATGTGCTGAGGCTGCAACTGGAGCGCCAGGCCAAGGGTCTTTTTCCCTCCATCGGAGAGTACAGTTGTCTTTACGGATTGGATGCGGACAGGCTGAGACGGGCCAAACCGGACGCTCTGCTGATGCATCCGGGGCCGATGAACCGGGGCGTGGAGATACGCGGGGATGTGGCCGACGGTGAGCGCTCGGTCATTCTGGAGCAGGTGCGCAACGGCGTGGCCGTGCGTATGGCTCTGCTCTATCTGCTGCTGGGAGGTGCCGAAGTTGCTGTTGATTAGAGGCGGAGAGGTTTTTGATGCCGATAGCGGCGTTCTGAAACGGACAGATATCCTGGTGGGTGACGACGGCCTTATCGCCGTCATAGGCCCTGATCTGGAAGCCGGTCCGGGGATGGAGATTTTTGAGGCTGATGGCCTGGCGGTGGTGCCGGGCCTGATAGATATGCATGTCCACCTGAGGGAACCGGGTTTCGTCAACAAGGAGGATATCCGCAGCGGCCTGGAGGCGGCGGCGGCCGGAGGGTTTACGGCCGTGATGGCCATGCCCAATACCTCTCCGGTTTGCGATAACGGCGCCATAGTGCGCTATATGTACGATAAGGCATCCGGTGTAGACGGAGCCAGGCTGATGGTCTGCGGCAGCATCAGCAAGGGGCTGCAGGGCAAGGAACTGGCGCTGATGGGGGAGATGGTCGAAGCCGGTGCCGTGGCCGTATCCGATGACGGGCGCACCGTCATGAATGCGGAACTGATGCGCCTGGCGCTTCAATATGCCGGCAGATTTGATCTGCCGGTGATAACCCATTGCCTGGATGAGGAATTAGCCGGCGGCGGAGCCATGCACCTGGGGCCCGTTTCCCTGCGGCTGGGATTGCGCGGTATACCGGGTTCGGCGGAGGATATCATCGTAGTCAGGGATATCCTGCTGGCCGAGGAGATCGGCGCCAGATTGCATATCGCCCATGTCAGCACTCTCCGCTCCGCGGAGTTGGTACGCCAGGCGGCGCGGCGCGGCTGCCGGGTGACGGCGGAGGTGACGCCGCATCATCTGACGCTGACGGACGAGGCGGTGGAAGGCTACGATACTTCTACCAAGGTCAGCCCTCCGCTGCGCAGCGAGGCGGATCGCGTTGCCATGATCAAGGCGCTTAACGACGGCACTGTCGGCGTCATTGCTACCGATCACGCGCCGCATACGGTGGAGGAGAAAGCGGTGGAATACGACCTGGCGCCGTTCGGACTGATCGGGCTGGAGACGGCTCTGCCGGTATTACTGACGCTGGTGCACAGCGGGACCGTGTCTTTGGAGTGCCTGCTGACGGCCATGAGCGCCGGACCGGCGGCGGCACTGGGAGTGACGGGAGGGCGCCTGGCAACGGGGCTGCCCGCCGATATCACCGTGATCGATCTGAATGAGGAGCATACCATAGACCCGGCCTCGTTCCGTTCCATGGCTCGCAACACGCCCTTTGCCGGCTGGAAGGTAAAAGGACGGGCTGCAGCCACCATAGTTGGAGGAAAAGTAGTTTTTCGGAGGTAACAGTGAAATCATATCTTATACTCGATGACGGGACCGTTTATGCCGGCAGGAGCTTCGGCCGTGCCGGAGAGCAGATAGGGGAAGTAGTCTTCAATACCGGGATGACCGGCTACCAGGAGGTCTTGTCCGATCCCTCCTACCGCGGCCAGATAGTTACGCTTACCTATCCCTTGATCGGCAATTACGGGATCAACGAAGAGGATTTCGAGTCGCGCCGTTTACAGGTATCCGGCTTTATCGTCAAGGATCTCAGTCAGGTAGAGAGCAACTGGCGCAGCAGCGGGGGACTGCACGAGTTTCTCGACCGGCACGGTGTCATGGCCATACAGGGCATCGATACCCGGGCTCTCACTCGCCATTTACGTTCGCACGGGGTCATGATGGGGCTGGTCACACCGGATCCCGATCCGGCTGCCGCTCTGGCGAAGATCAAGGCATCCGCTCAGTATGCCGGAATAGATTTCGTCAGCCAGGTCAGCACCGACGAGCCTTACACCTGGCCGCTTCCCGAAGGAGTGGAAGAGCGTTTCAGGGTGGTCCTGATCGATTACGGCGTCAAGTTCAATATCCTCCGTTCGCTGGCCTCTCTGGGATGCAGCGTCACTGTCCTGCCCTGCCACAGCGCCGCCGGCGATGTTCTGGCCTACGATCCCGACGGAGTCTTCCTCTCGCCGGGCCCCGGCGATCCCGAAAGGCTGGATTACGCCGTGGATACCCTTAAGGCTCTGCTGGGCAAGCGCCCGATAATGGGCATATGTCTGGGACACCAGTTGCTGGGACGGGCCTTTGGCGGCAAGACCTACAAGCTGAAATTCGGCCATCGCGGCGCCAACCATCCGGTCAAGGATCTGGACACCGGCCGTGTTCATATAACTTCCCAGAATCACGGCTATGCCGTCGATGCCGATACGGTCAAAGACGGTGCGGCCTATGTTTCTCATATCAACCTGAACGACAATACCGTCGAAGGATTCGGCCACAGGGAGTTGCCGGTCTTCTCTGTCCAGTACCATCCCGAGGCCTCTCCCGGCCCCAGGGATAACTGGTACCTGTTTGAAAAGTTTATCAGCCTTATGCTGGCGCATAAGTAGGCTGTAGCTGCTTAGCAGTTTAGCAGTTTAGGAGTTTAGCTGTTTAGAAGAGCGCGAAGGCAGAATAATCTGCCAGGACGTAAAGACGAAATAATTTGCCCAAATATTCCTAACAGGCTAACAGCCTAAACTGCTAAAAAGCTAGTAAGTTAGAATAACCTGCCTGAATACTACTAAACAGGCTAATAGCCTAAACAGCTAAAATGCTACCAAAGGAGTTAAAAGATGCCCAGGAGAAATGATATCAGGAAAGTAATGGTAGTAGGCTCCGGTCCCATAATAATAGGGCAGGCGGCCGAATTCGATTATGCCGGGACGCAGGCCTGCCGTTCCCTGAAGGAAGAGGGACTGGAGGTCGTTCTGATCAACAGCAATCCGGCCACCATCATGACCGATACCAACATCGCCGACCGCGTTTACGTGGAGCCGCTGACGGTGGATTTTGCCACCCGGGTAATCGAGCGCGAGCGGCCGGACGGCCTGCTGCCAACCCTGGGCGGGCAGACCGGGCTCAACCTGGCCGTCGCTCTGGCCGAATCAGGCGCCATAGACCGCTACGGGGTGGAGTTGCTGGGAACCTCGCTGCAGTCCATCAAGAAGGCCGAGGACAGGGACCTCTTCCGCAACCTGATGAACAGCATCGGTGAGCCGGTGCCGGAGAGCGCCATCATCGAGGATATGGAATCGGCCAGGGAGTTTGCCCAAAGCATCGGCTTCCCCGTCATCGTCCGCCCTGCCTACACCCTGGGCGGGACCGGAGGCGGCATTGCTCACGATATGGCCCAACTGGAGGATATCGCCCATCGGGGTCTGAAGATGAGCATGATCGGGCAGATACTGCTGGAGCGCTGCGTCCTGGGCTGGAAAGAGATAGAGTACGAGGTCATGCGCGACGGTGCCGACAACTGCATCACCGTCTGCAACATGGAAAACCTGGATCCGATGGGCGTGCATACCGGCGACAGCATCGTAGTGGCGCCCAGCCAGACGCTCTCCGACAAGGAATACCAGATGCTGCGCACCGCTGCATTGAAGATTATCCGTGCCCTGGAGATAGAGGGCGGATGCAATGTGCAGATGGCGCTGGATCCGCACAGCTTTGATTACTTCATCATAGAGGTCAACCCGCGTGTCAGCCGCTCCAGCGCCCTGGCCTCCAAGGCTACCGGTTATCCCATCGCCCGGGTGGCGGCCAAGATAGCCGTCGGCCTGCGGCTGGACGAGATCGCCAACGCCGTTACCGGCAAGACGCTGGCCTGCTTTGAGCCTGCCCTGGACTACGTGGTAACCAAGGTGCCGCGCTGGCCCTTCGACAAGTTCCCTCTGGCGGACAGGACCATCGGCACGCAGATGAAGGCCACCGGCGAGATCATGTCCATCGGGCGAAGCTTCGAGTCCTCGCTGATGAAGGCGGTGCGTTCGCTGGAGAACGGCGCCTACAGCCTCCGTCACAAGGATGTCGCTACGCTGACGGAGATGGAAATAGAGAATCGTCTCAAGGTACCGACCGATGAACGGCTCTTCGTCCTGGCCGAAGCCTTCCGCCGCGGACAGATGGTGGAAGAGATACATCAACTAACCGGCATAGACCGATGGTTCTTGCACAAGATCCGAGACCTGGTCCTGCTGGAGAATGAGGTGCGGGAGTGCGGTTTTTCCGGGCTGGAGCGGGAGTTGCTGGAGAAGTTCAAACAGTCGGGCTTCTCGGATCGGGATATAGCCGAACTTGTCGAGGTGGAGGAGGACGATATCCGGGCGCTGCGCAAGACGCTGGGCGTCGTTCCGGTTTATAAGATAGTGGATACCTGTGCGGCTGAGTTCGAAGCCGGCACGCCTTACTATTACTCCAGCTACGAGCAGGAGAACGAGGCAGCTCCGTCCGACCGGCGCCGGGTGGTGGTCATAGGTTCCGGGCCCATCCGCATCGGGCAGGGGATAGAGTTCGACTACTGCAGCGTGCATTCGGTCTGGGCACTGCGTGAAGAGGGCTTTGAATCGATCATCATCAACAACAACCCCGAAACGGTCAGCACCGATTTCGATACCTCCGACAAGCTCTACTTCGAGCCTCTGACCGAGGAGGACGTGCTGAACATCATAGATCAGGAGCAGCCGGAGGGCGTCATCGTGCAGTTCGGCGGCCAGACGGCCATCAACCTGGCCGATACCCTGGCCCGGCACGGCGTCAAGATACTGGGAACGTCGGTGGAGTTCATCGACATGGCCGAGGATCGCAAGAAGTTCGAACGCCTGCTGCGGGAACTGGATATACCCAAGCCGGACGGGCGGACGGCCGTTTCAGTGGAGGGAGCCCTGGAGATCGCCAGAGAGATCGACTTCCCGGTTCTGGTCCGGCCCTCCTACGTTCTGGGCGGACGGGCCATGGAGATAGTCTACAATGAGAAGGATCTGCTCCATTACATGAAATACGCCGTGGACGTCTCCCCCAAGCATCCGATACTTATCGATAAATACGTCCTGGGCAAGGAAGTGGAGGTTGACGTCATCTCCGACGGCACGGACGTTCTTCTGCCGGGAATCATGGAGCATATAGAGCGGGCCGGAGTGCATTCCGGCGACAGCATGGCCGTTTATCCGCCGCAGAAGCTCTCCGACGGCGTCAAGGACAAGGTGGTGGATTACGCCACCCGGCTGTCACGGGCCCTGCACGTCAAGGGTCTGATGAACATTCAGTTTGTGGTGGACGGCGAGGGCGTCTATATCCTGGAGGTCAATCCCAGGGCCAGCCGGACCATCCCTTACCTCAGCAAGATCACCGGAGTATCGATGGTCAACGTGGCCACCAAGGTCATGATGGGGCATACCCTGAAGGAACTCGGCTTCAGCAGCGGCCTCTACCCTGAGACGTCGCATGTGGCCGTCAAGGCTCCGGTCTTCTCCTTTGCCAAGCTGATTTCCGTGGATATCGGCCTGAGCCCGGAGATGAAATCCACCGGAGAGATCATGGGGGTGGATCCCACCTTCGAGGGCGCTCTCTATAAGGCCATGGTGGCTTCCGGCCTTGACGTCGATCTTACCGGGTCCATGATAGTGACCGTGGCCGATCAGGACAAGGCGGAAGCTCTTCCCATCATCCGGGGCTTCAAGGATTTGGGCTTCGATGTTTACGCTACGGGCGGCACCTGCTCCTATGTGCAGGACAACGGCATAGATGCCGTCAGAGTCATGAAGATAAACGAAGGCACGCCGAACCTGCTGGATCTTATCCGCACCGGCAAGGTGAACCTGCTGCTCAACACGCTCTCTCCCGACAAGACGGTGGAGAAAGAGGGCGCACGCATCCGGCGCTGCTCCGTGGAGCACAGCGTGCCCTGCCTGACCTCGCTGGATACGGCAGCCGCCCTGCTCTGTGCCCTTAGAGCCAAGGCCAGCGGTCGCACCTTCGAGGCCCTGGCGTTGACGGATTACTTTGACCGCCTGCGGCGGTAGTTGTTTGTTGTTAGTTGTTCGTTGTTGGTTTTAGGGTCCGTTTGCAAGTCAGGGAAAGGATTCGGCCCCCGCAGATCGTGGGCGCATTATCAATAACGAATAACAAGTAACAAATAACCAGGAAGGAACGAGGATTGGGATCATGAAATCAACAACCAACAACCAACAACCAACAACTGCGCCCACAGGGCGCTCCCGGCCCGAAGGGCGCGTTATCGTTGCCCTGGATGTGGATACTTTCGATCAGGCCAGGCGTCTGCTGGACAGCCTTGGTGAGAGCGTCTCATTCTATAAAGTCGGATTACAGTTATACACCAGCCTGGGGCAGGCTGTAATAAAGGAGTTGCGGGACAGGGATAAGCGCATCTTTCTGGATCTCAAATTCCACGATATACCCAACACGGTGGCTTCCGTCTGCAAGGTTGTCTCGTCGTTCGGTGTCGATCTCTGCAACGTCCATGCTCTGGGCGGCGCGGCCATGATGCGTGCTGCCGCCGCCGCTGTGGAAGGATGTAATACCCGCGTTCTGGCTGTAACAATTCTGACCAGCCATACGCCCGAGGCCGTGCGGGATGAACTGCATATCGAGCTTGGGCTGGAGCAGGAAGTCCTGGCCCTGGCCGGTCTGGCCGCCGGCAGCGGCCTGCACGGAGTGGTCTGTTCTCCAAGAGAGATAGAGGCCGTCCGCGCCCGTTGCGGCGAAGGCTTTCTCATAGTGACTCCGGGAGTGCGCCCGGCCTGGGCCGAGGCCAACGATCAGAAGAGGATCATGACCCCGGCCGAGGCCGTCAAACGAGGGGCGGATTACCTGGTCATCGGTCGTCCCATAACTGCAGCAACGGACCCCGCGGCCGCAGCGGCCAGGATAATTGATGAGCTTGGGTGAAGTAATACTACAGGAGGCTTGAGCTAAATGCTTAC
>JAQVUQ010000081.1 GCA_028699365.1 bacterium
TTCTTATAACCGGTATCCGTCAAGTGCCTGGTAACCGTATAACCTCCCTGATAATCATCCGGGATGACATAATCAATGCTGTCGTCAACTTTACGGGAAGGTAATCTGGAAACCAGAACAAACGGCACTTCTTTCTGCAGAAGGAGCCTGACTCCGGGTGACAGTTCGCCTTGCATATAGCTGGGTGAGATCAGAAAGCCGTCCACCTCGGACAGCAATCCTCTGATGTATGATTCCTCCTTGAGTATATCTCCCTCGCTGTTGCACAGGACTATGTAAAAGCCGTTTCTCTTGGCGTAATTCTCAATGCCGCGAACGATTTTAGAGTAGTAAGGGTTGTCGGAATGGTAGACGAGCACGCCGATCCTGTTCTTGCGCCGGGCCTTGGCCGGGGCAACGAAACTGCCCATGCCCTGCCGGCGGCAGATCAGCTCATCATTAATAAGTTCGTTCAAGGCTTTAATGACTGTATGCCGGCTCACATTGAACTGCTGGGCCAGTTCGTTCTCCGAAGGTATCTTTTCACCTTCGGCATACCGGCCTTCCAGTATGCTTTGAGCCAGGATATCCTTTATCTGTTTATATTTCGGCTCGATTGCCAGAAGTTTTTCTTTCACTTCACCCTCGCTAATCAGCTTGTATCTGGATTAGCCGTACCTCACCGTACTTAGCCGTACAAGTTAATTATATATTAACGCTTCTAAACTCTTATGTCAACATGCAAGGCGTATTATTTACTGCGTTTGCTTATCCAGTTCAGGTATCCGGGAAGATGATCGCATTCTTGAAGCAATACAGTCTCAACTGTCCGGTCAAAGGGAAATAATTCGTAGAATTCAGGCGTCTGGTAACAGGCTTAATCAGGAGCAAACAGCCACCGCCGCACCGTCACGGGCCATAGATTCATTGGCTGCCTCCATAAATGCCATAACCTCCAGAGAATCCTCCGGCGCCACAGGAGAAACACCTGTAACAAAGAATTCTTTGATCTTCTTCAGCAACTCCTGGTAAATTAAATCGATATCGACCTGAACGACTTCCGTCATCAGCTCACGCCAGACGGTGAAGCCGTAGCCGTGATGCCCTCCGGCCACCGCTCCGGCAATACCGGTTCTGCCGTCCTGCCAGATTCCCGTGGCAACCGGGCCGTATGGGCCCGTAATGCATCTTACCTCGCGGCAGCCGGTCCCCATCAACTGATACAAAGGCTCTACGGCATGAATAGCGTAATATATCCAACCCGGCATGGTGGGTCTCTCCATGTACGGAGAATAGACCATAGCGGATATGACGGCACCGCCTGCGTCGTTCTCAGACACCGCCTGTATCTCCCGGGAAAATCTCAGCGAAGAGGCGGTGAAGAGGGGGCACTCGTGTTTACGGCACAGTGCTACCAGCTCTGCGGCCCTGGCCGTGCTCGCTTCCAACGGTTTATCCACAAAAAGAGGCTTTCCCTTGTCGGCAAACAACTCTGCCAATTCATAATGCTTCGAGCCGTCATCATGCAGGATGAGGATGCCGTCTACCTGATCGGCCAGTTCGGATGGATTATCCACGATACGCACGCCGTGACCGGCAATGGATTCGACGTTCTCAGCCAATTGCCGCTCCGTAATCATCACCGACGGCACCGGCATAGCAACCGTGACCTTCATACCGGGCACCGGGCAAGCAGAGCCGTTTAGTTGCTCGATAAATACCGGACCGTGCCCGTCCAGACCGACGACACCCAGCCTCAGTTCTCCTGCGCTCATCTCTCAAGCCTCTCTTCCAGCTTCTTAACAATATCTTCCGGGACCATGGCCGACAAGTCAACGACATGGCCGGTATAAGCCGACAAAAACGCCCCCATTATAGCCTCAAACCCCTGCAAGGCAGTATCAAGGTTGTTCAGATGTACCGCATCACCGTCAAGCCAGGCGGCCATGGCCCGGGTAAACTCCCGCTGTCCGGGCACATCGCTCTCCGCCCATGATGTCGGCTTCACCACCGGAACGGCTGTGCCTTCGGCATGGTATCCCCAATCGCTGTTCTGCCGCCACCAGGCACGACCTCTGCTGCCCCAGAAATCGAATTCCAGATGCTGCCAGAAATCATCTTCGCCTATGGTGCCGACGGCCCCGGCCGCATCCTCGCAGTAGGCGGTAATGCCGCCCGGGAAGATATACCTGATCAGCATATCGGCCGGCGCCGGGTGGCCATAATCATGGCCGTTCATGCCGCTGGCCGTCGCCCAGACGCCGGCAGGAGAGATGTCGCCCAGGAAGAAGAGGAGCAGATCTACCATGTGCGGCCCCATGGAGAGAATATTGCCCTTGGTGACGGCACGCACCCACTGGATATCGCCGATCAGCCCTTCATCAAGCACCTGCTTCAGCAGCCGGCAGGTAGAGAAATAGCGCCGTTGCGTATTTACGGCTATCTTCAGTCCGGTTCGTTCGGCTATATACCGTATGGCTCCAGCCTGAGCGGGATCCAGGGCGATAGGTTTCTCCACAATTATGCCTCTGACTCCGGCCTGCGCCGCCAGCAGCATGGGCTCCTCGCGTATGGCAGGCGGCGTCACAATGTGCAGGATATCCGGCCTTTCCCGGTCCAGCATCTCCTCAAGACTCTCATAACGTGAGAGAATCCCGTATCGGGCACCACAGGCGTCCAGCCGCCCCCGATTCATATCGCACAGGGCACTGAGACGAATCTCGTCAACGCCTTCGTAGGCCTGCATATGTATCTCCGCCCGCGGGCCGCATCCCAGTATAGCTGATTTGTATATCATGTTGTTGCTAGCCTCCGTATCTCACTGACGATCTCACTCCGCCTGAGCGACGGAATTCAACAGCCTTGTCTATCATTCTGAAAACATCGTCCTGCGGCTCGTAGCCCAGGACGGCCCGGGCTTTGCCGATATCGATGGCGAAATCGTGGTAATCGGGTAATACAGCCTTAAAAACCGGCAGGTCAAGCTTTTGAGCTATGTAGCCGGCCAGGACGTCGTAGCTGAACGGCGCCGGAGCGGCTATATTGAAGGTCTCGCCGACGGCGGCCGGATTGCCCAGGGCCAGCAGGAAGGATTGCACCACATCCGCCATACCCACCACATGTCGCTTGTAAGGCTTACCATCGGAGTGCAGCAGCACGCCCGCTCCATCGGAATGGGGAATACCGGTTATATCCCGCCAGTTGGGAAAGCCGGAATCGGGTTCTCCGAAGGTCATGTGACAGAGCAGATCGTCCTCATCCTGGATCCAGGAGAAGCGCAGGATGGTTACCGGCAACCCGTACTGCTCGGTGTATTGCCGGCACATAGTCTCCTCCATGACCTTGGAA
The DNA here is from genome assembly GCA_028699365.1 of bacterium. Taxonomy (GTDB): domain Bacteria; phylum UBP13; class UBA5359; order UBA5359; family UBA5359; genus UBA5359. Next base: position 3,328 of record JAQVUQ010000081.1, read on the forward strand.
AAGGCATAGTAGCCCGGGTACGCCCTGAGCGGCGCGCACTCATCCAGCGGAACCGGCTGCGGATTGAAGAATATGCCCAGGGCGGCATCGCCGCCGGCAAGGATGAACTGCTTGATGCCTGCTTCCCGGCAGCCTTCCAATAGATTGAAAGTCCCTTTGATGCTGGTATCCAGAAAGCCGGCGTCTTCCTTGCTGGTAGCCAGATGGCAAACGGCATCCATATCCAGCAACGCCTGCCGCACGGATTGAGCGTCGCTGACCGAGCCTGCTATCGTTTCTACCCCTTCACAGACAATCGGGGTTCTGAACTGCAACGCCCTGACGTGATGGCCGGCCCCGACCAGGGCCGGAAGCAGATTGCGTCCCAGCTTGCCGCCGGCACCGGTAACTAATACATTCATCTCATCACCACTTCAACAGAATCTTGACGGCTTCTTTTTTGTAGACTTTCTCTACCGCCTTGTCGTAATCCTCAAACGACATTATGCCGCCGGTAAAGCTGCCGGGATCTATTCTGCCCTCCTCCAGCAACTGCACCACCGCTCTCAGGTTATCGATGGTCTGTACCTTGGAGTTCTTGATGACCATCTCCTTCTGGAACCAGCGGGACTGGTCAACCTCGAATTTCTCGTTGGTGAAGCCGAAGATGACGACTTCATGCCTGGTTATCTCAAAGGAGTTGAGGATGGAACGGGGCACGCCGGTGGCGTCTATAACCAGATCCGCCCCTTCCTCGATCAGGCTGTCCAGTTCGTTAATGGGATTAACCACCCTTTTCAGGCCCAACTGCCTGGCGGCCTCGGCCCGCTCTTCAGACACCTCAATGCCGATAATTTCCCGCGGCGGATTGAGGGACATCAGTTGCAACAGGGCCAGCCCGGCCGGACCAAGGCCGGCAATGGCTACCTTCTTGCCGCTCAGATCGCCGGCGATCTCCAGGCAGTGATGCGTGCAGCCGAAGATTTCCAGCACGGCCGCCGCTTCCGGCGCGGCCGTCTTTACGGGCACCACGCTCCAGGCCTGCCTGCGGACATACTCCGTATAGAGCATCGGCCCGCCTTCAAGCATCATGACTACCCTGTCTCCCACCTGAAGATCGTTGATCTTACTTCCCACTTCCGTTATAATGCCTACGCCCTCATGCCCGTAGACACCGGGATCACATGGGTATTTGATCAGGTCGCCGTACATACCGTAGAAGATTTTGTAATCGTTCTGGTTGCAGATGGCTGCATACTCCAGCTTGATTATGACCTCATCGGCTGCAGGCACGGGCTGCTCCATCTCGATGATCCTGAATTTATACGGTTCGACGATCTGTAATGCTTTCATTGCTATACCCCTTCTTCAACTTTCTCGGACATTCACAACTTCACCGCTACGGGCAGCCTTCTCTGCCGCTTCTACAGCAGCCACAGCCGCTCTGGATTCTTCCGGCGTAATTATGGCCGGCTTCTCGCCGCGAAGTATGCAATCAAGGAAGTACGATAACTCCTCTTTCAAGGCTCCCGCCCTCCCGACCTGTGTTCGCGGCCAGTAAACGGTCTCCGGGTAGGTCCACCCCTCTTCCGTATTTATGGAGAGCGCCTGGCCGGGGCTGTTGATGTAAATGGCCCCTTTTTCACCGATTATCTCCATACGGGCATCGAGTTCAAAGGGAGTTCCCTTGGGCAGGCACCAGTTGTTCTCCGTAACGCCTATAGCTCCGTTTTCGAACCGGTACATGGCCCAGCCGATATCCGGATTGGCCAGACCTCTTACATCCACCGTGGCGGCGGATACCGCTTTCACCCGGGAGCCGGTGTACCAGAGCATGATATCTATATCATGCACGCCGTCGCCCGTAATCGGAGATATGTCAGCCAGAACCCCTGCACTTACCGCCGCGGGAATGTTCCTTCTGGCATAGATGGAGAGTATCTTGCCGATCCTGCCCTCTCCGATGCTGCGCCTGGCTACGGCATAGGCGGGATCGAAACGGCAGATATGTCCCACCATAAATGATTTTTCAGTTGTCTTGAGCGCTTCGATGATACGGTCGCACTCTGCCGTCGCCAGAGCCATCGGTTTTTCCAGAAAGATATGCTTTCCGGCCTTTATGGCCGCCAGGGTTGGCAGCAGATGGTCCCTGGCATGAGTGACTATGCTGACGGCCTCTATCTCATTATCGGCCAAAAGATCGTTATAATCGGTATATACGGTCGGCACTCCGTATTTTTGCGACATCTCCTGCAAACGCTGTTCGCGTCGCGTACAGACAGCCGCTACCTCTACATGAGGCAGAGAGGAGAGCACTTCCACATGCTTCTCGCCAAAAAAACCCAGCCCTATAACACCACATTTGATCCTTCTCATAATCCACTCCTGTCCATGTCAGGCATCCTGACCGTAGTTGCCGGGTATTATCTCCGCCGGCAGCATTCTCTGCAAGAGCCGGTTCGACTGCTTGTTCAGACTTGATACCAGATACTCGCCGACGGCCTGTACCATGCCGGCGATATCCTGGCGAATAAGCGAAAACGGTTGCCGGATTACCCGAAGCGAGGCGTAATCGGCCGGATAAGCCATCTCGGCTATAAACGGATCAAAGCCGATGACATGAAAATCGTCAGGGATCTGCAAGCCCTTTTCTCTTGCCGCATCCAGCAGCCCCATAAGCAAACGATTGGATTCCAGAAAGATACCGGTGTCTTTCAGATTGCCGCCGAGTATACGCCTGCATGTGGCCCCGGCGCTCTCCCTGTCGGTTTCAGTAAGAAATATCTGCTCGGTAGTGAAACCGATGCTCCTGCGTGCCGCCTCTTCTCTCACGCCTGTCAATCTGTCATCGATGGGCTGATTACGTACCCGGTTACCAAGGTAAATAATCCGGGCAACGCCCTGGTCTGCCAGTATGCCGACGCCCGCTCCGGCCCCTTGCTTGTTATCCGTGACGATAAAATTCAAACCTTCCCCGGCAAAATATCTGTCTATCAGGACAAACGTCTTTCTGCTCTCCTGTATCTCTTTGAAATAGTCTATGTTATCCCGGCCGGCTGCAGGAGCTACGACAAGCCCGTCAACAGAGCGGCTCAACAGAGTCTCTATATGTTCACGCTCATTGACCGGATCATCTTCACTGTTACAGATAAGCGTTTGATAACCGTATGAGGACAGCTTTATTTCCAGGGATCGCAACAGTTCCGGATAAAAAAGCGTACTCATATCCGGGATCACTATGCCGATGGACTTCGTCTTCTGATTCCTGAGCCCGCGGGCAATCATGTTAGGTGAATAGCCCAGCCTTTGAGCCGTCTCTATAATTTTCTCCCGTTTCTCTTGTCCTATACGTATAGGCAGACCGTTCAGCACTTTACTGACAGCGGTCTGCGATACATTCACTTCCTCGGCAATATCCTTAAGGCATACTCTTTTCACCAACATAACCCCTATCAAAGCCTTGGTTTAACGTTTGATCAAAATATATCATGCAGATGCTGCCGTGTCAACACAGTTGACAACGATATGCTCGCAGGTTAGCATTTACGCATAGTTAACAGTCATTTATTAAAGTCCACATCCTGTATGGAGGCAATGATGATGGAAGACCGTTTTGATGCCTGGCTGGCTACATCTCTTTATAGAATTTATCCCCAATCTCCTTCCCCGGCAGACGATTTAACTTGTCTGGAAGGTGCCCGGAGTGAACGCCTCTCTTTTCAGATAGGTTGCCGGACCGGAGCCGTATCCGGCAGCCTCAAGGCGGAGATAGATGCTGGCGAAGGGATACTCGTCACTGTACGCCGCATAGCCTTTGTGCCGCTGCCGCATACTACACCGGATACTCCGGCAGAAGAACTGGAAAACGGCGGTTTTGTGCCCGGTATGGTGCCGGACCCCCTGCTGCCCGGAGACGAAATATCTATCGGCTGTTTTGAAACGGCTGCCTTCTGGGTGACGGTCAGGATAACCCCGGAAGCTCAGGCGGGCAGGCGCAAACTGGGAATCAGGCTCAGTCTGAACGGGGAAACGATGACCCGGCTGGAAGCAGAACTCAAAGTCTATCCCGGTTTGCTGCCCCAGAGACAGAACTTTCCGGTGACCAACTGGTTTTACGCCGATGCCCTGCTGGATTGGTACGGATTGCAAACGTTCGAAGATAAGTTTTGGGACATATTGAGACGTTACATGGCCGATCTGTCCGAGCACGGCCAGGATACGATATACGTTCCGGTGTTTACCCCTCCCCTGGACGGCATCAAACGGCCTACCCAATTGCTGCAAGTCAACCGGTCCGGCAGCGATTATGTCTTCGATTGGAGCCTGGTAAAGCGCTGGGTGGATACGGCTCGGGCCTGCGGTATAAAATACTTTGAATGGACCCACCTGTTTACGCAATGGGGAGCCGCCAACGCCATTCGCATCTACGAGGGACACGGTCTGGAGGGAAGACTTCTCTGGTCTCCGGATACGGGAGCGGTATCGGACATCTACAGGGGATTCCTTTCACAGTATCTGCCGCAGCTTCATGCCTTTCTGGACAAGGAGAATCTGCTGGAAACCAGTTTCTTTCACCTTTCCGATGAACCGCACGGCGAGGAGCATCTGGTCAATTATCGTGCGGCCAGGGATATGCTGCGGGAACTGGCCCCCTGGATGCAGATCATGGATGCCCTGAGCGACATCTCCTTTGCCAGAGAAGGCCTGACGGATATCCCGATCCCCGTCATAAACAACGCCCCGGAATTCATGGCGGAGGGATTTCCTGCCTGGGCTTACTTCTGCTGCTGCCCACGGGGAAAATACCTGAATCGCTTCATGGATACGCCGCTGATAAAGATAAAGATGACCGGCTGGCTCCTTTATCGCAACAAGGCCAAAGGTTTTCTCCACTGGGGAGCCAACTACTGGTATCGGGGAGGAACCGGCGACTTGATCGATCCTTTTCATGTAACCGATGCCGGAAGGTGGCCGGATTGGACTTACGGCGATCCCTTTGTGATCTACCCGGGAACCGACGGTCCGGTAGATTCCATACGCTGGGAGATCTTTGCCGAAAGCTTGCAGGATTATGCCCTGCTGCAGATTTGCAATATTGACCCGGAGGATACTTTGCTGCAGGATATACACGATTATGCGGACTTTCCCCGGGATGCCGAGTGGTTAAGCCGGCAACGACGATATCTGCTGGAGCGGCTGAGCGGCGAATAATCATGGTATTACTTGCATCAATCGCTCCCTGCATCCGATAATTTCCGTATGAGTTTACGTCCCTTGGACGTCAGCCGGTATTTCTGATTGCTGCTGCGGGGTTTATCGGGAATAGTCATTTCGATGAGGCCGTTTTCAATCGCTGGATTGAGATAGCTGTATAGAAACGTAGGACGATGACGTAGCTCCAACCGCGTCATGATTTCTATGGTAGCTGCTGTTTCTCCATGAAGAACTGTCAATAATCGCCGAACTTGTTCGGTGACTTGTTCGGTGACTTGTTCGGTGACTTGTTCGGTAGCGGGTTGTGTATCATTCAATAAGATCAATTGAAACGTTTTTCCTGCTTTGCCATTGTCAATAATCGGCAAAACATGACCTAACTGCTGCCAATTATTACATACATCACGCAATCCCGAGCCGGCGTTCTCACTTAAGCCTATGCGGCGAAAAGCCAGAACTATGTTAGGATTGCGTACCTCCTTGGGCCCGGGCTCAAGCAGATCTGTAGCGGTAAATGCGTCGCCGGGGTTCCAGAAGATTGTACAATAATGACTGCCAAGTATCGATGATATTATAATCCATGACAACACGATCCAGCCAGCGAACTCCCGGTGGATATTCGCCGAACTTGAAGCCAAACCGCTGGCAATCGGCAATCGGCCGTGGAAGAATGCCGCGCAGATAGCCTTCTGATCCCAAAAGCAAAATTGAAGCAATAGTCGGTTTCAGCCCGGTGGAAGTTTCTCGGATCAGACCAAGTTGAAAAAGAAATTCATTGTCTGGTAAACCTACATAAGATCGATTATTGGGGCGGCTTTCATATAGTTTTTCTTCATATTACCTACTAGCCGGTGCCGGGAGCTTGACCTGGTGAAACCGGTAGGCTCTGCCCGGCATACATAAAATGCCGGAGCGTAATCAAAGCACGCTCCG
>JAQVUQ010000082.1 GCA_028699365.1 bacterium
AATGCGGGACTGGCGGTCACCATGCCGATATACAGCGGCGGAACAGCCCGTGCCAGGATCGGGCAGGCGCAGGCGGTGCTGGAACAACGTAAAGCTGATATTGAACTGAGACGGCAGAGCTTAGTTTTAGCTGTGCACTCGGCCATGCTGGCAACCCAGGATGCCGCTAACCGCTTGCAGGTTACCCGCAAAAGCATCGAACAGGCAGGAGAGGCCCTGCGAGTGGCACAGGAGAAGTATAATGCGGGGTTGGGATCCAGCACGGAGGTCATCGATACCCAGGTTGCTCTGGTCCAGGCTGAAACAAACTATGCCAATGCCCTTTATGACGGTAAGATAGCCGTTGCGCAACTTGATTACGCCGTCGGCAGAGACCCGAAAACGGCTGAAACCGCATCATCGGGAGGGTTAAACAGATGATAAGCACCGCAAAAGGAAGAGCTTACGGTTTTATTACATTGGCAGTGATTTCAGGATTGGCTTTTACTGCCCACCAGCGCAACAACGCTGGAAAGGCAGCGCAAACTCAACAGAAGAAGACGCCACTGGTGATGACGGCACCAGTGCAGCTTGGCACCATTGTGAAGAGCATCGAGATTACGGGAACGGCAGAGGCGGAAAACACCGTAAACATTGTTCCGAAGCTGGATCAGAGGATTGCCTGGATGTCTTTGAGAGAGGGCGATCCTGTTCGTCAGGGTCAGTTGATAGTAAGACTTGAGGCTGCTGAGGCCACCGATCAACTGGCTGCCGCTCAGGCTGAGGCATCCGTCGCCGAAGCGAGGCTGCGCGATGTCCTGGCGGGGTCACGTCCTCAAGAGATCAGATCCGCCAAAGCTGCCCTGGCACAGGCTGAGGCTAACTATCGACAGGCAAGCCGCGACCTGGAGCACGTCAAAAAGCTCTACGGTCCGACCGGGATTCCCGAGCAGCAACTGCAGGAGGCTCAGAGCAGATATGATGCGGCAGCGGCCAATGTGGAGTCGGCCAGGGCTACTGTCGAAGATGCTGAAACCGAATTGAGCCGGTTGAAGAAGATGCTCAAAATCGGCGGCGTTTCGCAGGAGGATGTGGATAAGGCACAAACGCGTTACCATGTGTCCAGATCCGCCCTGGCCTCCGCCAACTCCGGACTGGCCGGTGCCCGGAGTAATCTGGCCCATGTAAAGAACCTGAATGTGAAGGTCATCCCTGAGCAGCAGATAGACGGCGCCGAGGCCAGGCACGCATCGGCACGATCGGCTCTGGAAGCCGCCGGAGCCAGGCTGGATCTTCTGAAAGAGGGCGCAAGCTCCACTCAGATCGCCGTAGCGCGTGAGCAGGTGAGACAGGCCCGGCTGAAGACCGATACCGTTCGCACCCAGTCCGAGTATTGCGTGATCAAATCACCTGTCAACGGGATTGTCACCAAACTCTTCCTGGCGGAAGGGGACATGGCACAGGTGAAACAGCCGATAATGAGTATCGCCGAAAACGCCCGGATGATAGTCAAAGCAGCCCTGAGCGACAGAGATGCATTCAAGGTGTCTCCGGGACGGCCCGCAATGGTTAAGATAGGTGGACCGGATGATGAGCCGCTCAGGCTGAAGGTGACACGGGTCTATCCGGCAGCCGATCCCGTCACCCGTCTTGTTCCTGTAGAAGTGGCGCTGCCCGGCAATGTCAAGGTCACACAAGGCGCCTTTGTCAGAGTCAGCCTGGTAATGGAGAAGCGTGAAGATACCGTCGTCATACCGGCCGATGCCGTAGTGCAGAAGCCAGGGGGCAGGAGTGTGGTATTTGTAGTCAAGGATGGTAAGGTTCAGGCAAGGCCTATCCGGCAGGGCATAGAGTCAAAAGGCAGGATAGAGGTCATCTCAGGGGTGCGTCCGGGTGAGGCGTTGGTTGTAAGAGGCCAGGAGATGCTTAAGGACGGAGCCATGGTCAAAGTCAAGCCGCAGAAGAAATCGCCCGGCAGCGGAATGTCCGGCAAGATGAAAGGAGCAGCCGGATGAAGCTCTCCAGTCTGGCCATAAATAAGCCCATATCCGTAATAGTGCTTCTTATCGCAGCGACAGTGCTGGGGATTTTCGGTTATCTGCGTCTCCCCGTGAACTTGCTTCCCGATATCACCTACCCCATGGTGAAGGTGTATATCAACTGGCGCGGAGCCACTCCTCAGGAAATAGAGGACAGCATTGCTACCGTTGTTGAACGGCGTATGGCTACTGTCGACGGTCTGGACTACATGGAATCTCAGTGCACGGAAGGCATGTACGCTCTGCAGGTCAACTTCGATTATAGTGTGGATCGTGATGTCGCTTATCAGGATGTGCTGGCAAAACTTGGTCTGGTCTCAAGAAACCTGCCCGCAGATGCCGACCAGCCGTATACAATGAAAGCTGACCCTTCGCAGTTGCCCGTAGTAGACCTCATGATATCTTCCACCGGTATGGACACTACCAGGCTTAGAACCTGGGTTGAGAACGCACTCCAGGACGAATTTGCCACCGTACCCGGAACTGCCGGGACGGAGGTCTCGGGCGGCCGTATCAGAGAGATCAGAGTTAATCTGGACCTGAAAAGGCTGCAGTACTTCGGTATTACACCCGAGCAGGTTTCCAGGAAACTAAAGGATGAGAACATCCAGTTGATGGGCGGAAGAGTAAACAATGATCGCCGTGAATTTATCATCCGCACCATGGGTGAATTCTCCAGTATAGGAGAGATAGGCAGCGTAGCAGTGGCTGCAGCTAAATCAGGCGGGACCGTATATGTCAAGGATGTAGCCCGGGTGGAGGACGCCTCCGATACCCAGCGTGTCATCACCAGACTTAACGGAAAAGAGGGCGTAAAGCTCTCTGTATTGAAGCAGGCCGCCGCCAACACGGTTGAGGTGGAGCAAGGGGTGCGCAAGAAGATAGCCCAACTCAAGCAGTCGCTTCCGGACGGCATCAGCATGAGTGTAGTGTATAACCAGGCTGATTATATCAAGGCCTCGGTATCCGGGGTGAGAGACGCTGCCTTGCTGGCTGCACTGCTGGTCATCCTTGTCATCGCATTCTTTCTGAAGGGTTGGAAGCGCGTCCTTATCGTGGGCATTACTATTCCACTGACCGTTCTTCTTACCTTCTTCGTGACGCAACTCATGGGATTCTCCCTGAATATATTTTCGCTGGCAGGGCTGGTCATAGCCATATGCCTGATACTGGACGACTGCGTAGTTGTTATTGAGAACATCACCAGGATAAGAAGATCGGACGGCGATCACCTCGGCCTGACCGAGCTGGGCACCGATCAGGTGGCCGGCGCCGTTCTGGTCTCCACTGTCACCTTTCTGGCGCTCTTCGTCCCGTTCCTGCTGGTTCCCGGTTTGGTATCTCTCCTCTTCAGAGAGCTTATACTTACCATCGCCGTTGCGGTATCCGTATCGACGGTCACGGCATTGACCGTGACGCCTGCTCTCTACAAGCGCTTCTACCCTGAGGAGCGGCACGATGTCGAGAGCGATTCGCGGTTAGAGAGGATCTCCAACGCCTTTTTGAATGCCTGCCTGAGCGTATACCGCAAAGGGGCAGGGTGGAGTGTTACGCATCGCAGATCAATCATAGCGGTGACTTTTGGATTATTCATCATCGGCCTGCTCTTAATGGTGCGCCTGGGTTCTGAGTTCCTGCCCGAAACTGATGATGGGCAGATCATGATAAAGGTGAAGATGCCGACCGGAACATCTGTTGCCGAAACATCACGCGTCATTGGCGGTATAGAGGGGATCATACAGGAGTTGCCCGGCGTTGCGCATTATAACAGCCTGGCAGGAGGTAAAATATGGGGATTGGTAACGACTGAAGCCTCTAATGAAGGGCAGGTCGATCTACAACTCGTTCCCGGAAACCGGCGCAGAATGAGCACCAAAAAGTATGTTGAATGGCTGAGCCCACAGATCAGCAAGAGGGCGGGCATTCCCGGTGCCAGGATCAAGGTGATGCATACCAAGATGAAGGGCATAAGGACCATCGGCAGTGAAGATATAGAGGCTGAGGTCTATGTCCCGCGCAGCGAGCCTGTGGAAGAGGCGCACGAGGTCTGTTCTCAAATACTGGCAGAGGTCCGGGATACCCCCGGGCTGGCTAATCCCGATCTCTCTCTCGATGTCTCCAAACCGGAGTATCAGGTGGTGGTGGATCGCGGGCGTGCGGCTGACCTGGGGCTTTCCGTGTCCGGAATAGCCGCCGCGATTCGCGCTGCGGTGGACGGAACCGTAGCCTCTACCTTCAAGGATGATGGCTACTACTATGGTATCAGAACGGTGATATCCGAACAGGAGGTCAAAAGCCGGGAGAGCTTGGAGGGTATGGCAATCTCCACACCCTCCGGAGGCAACTGCTATCTGAGAGATGTGGCGCAGATAATACCATCGACGGGGCCGGTGCAAATCGATAGAAAGAATCAGATGCGAGTGATCAAGGTCACAGGAAGCGCCCAGGGGAAAACTGTGGGCCAGGTGACATCCGGTATCAGCCGGTGCCTGAAGGATTTTGCTCTTCCATCCGGATACGCCATCAAGCTTGGCGGGCAATCGCAGATGATGGCAGAGACCTTCCGAACCATGGGACTTATCCTGATGCTGGCCTTGTTCCTGGGCTACGTAGTTCTGGCCATACAGTTTGAATCGCTCATAGAGCCCTTTCTCATCATTATACGCGTGCCGTTGTCTCTTATAGGACTGTCTCTGGCTCTATATATGACAGGCACACCGGTGGGCGTTACGGTCATGATCGGAATCGTAGCTCTGGCGGGTATCGAGATCCATCACGGCGTCGTTCTCCTTACTTTGGTGAACCAACTGCGGGAAGAGGGCTATGCCCCGATTGAAGCCGTTATCCAGGCCGGAGCCACCAGGCTGAGGCCGATACTTATGACCCTCTTTGTAGGAGTGGTGGGACTCATTCCCCTGGCTCTGGGAACAGGCGAAGGCACAGAGACACTCCAGCCCATGGCCATAGGTGTCATCGGCGGATTGATCTTCTCGCTGCCGCTGACGCTCTTCTTCCTGCCGGCGCTGTATCTGACAATGGTTGGGAGGGACAAGGAGGTGTGTGATTGATGCTGCTTCGCAACGGGTATATCAAAATATCAAATTGTTACTTTAACACACGTCAACGGCATCCAGCGGATTGCCTGACACGAAAAGGAGTTGTGCCTTTGGCACGGTTTGAGGATGAACGGCGCGAATCGTGAGCGAAATGAAATACTCGACTATGCGCACGTATTTATTCTGGACATGGAACTGCATATTGTTTTCTGGGACACGAGAGACGAGCAGATCTATGGATTCAGCCGGAATGAGGCAATCGGGCGCGTGGTTAATGAACTTCTCAAGACGGAATTACCCCGACCGCTGGATGAAATAGTATCCGAACTCATTGCAGACGGCCGATGGCAGGGAGACATGCTGCATGCCCGTAAGGATGGAAGGCGGATTCCTGTCAGCAGCTACTGGGTGCTCTATCGTGACAAGAGCGGCTCTCCGTCGGCTATAGTCGCGGTTAATAACGATATCACCCAGCGCCGGCAGGCGGAAGCGGAACTGGCTAGAGATCTGCGGAATATGGAGCTCTTGTCCGTCACTGCTACGCATCTCCTGGAGCCGATGCCGTTCAGTGAACTCTTCCAGTATACGGCTGATCAATTGCAGGCGATAGCCGGCGGTGCGGGGATTGTGGTCAGCGAGTATAACCCCGGCATGAATGAGACTATAGTGCGGGCGCTGGCAGGCCCTGTCGACAAGCTGCAGAAGGCAACTGACATACTCGGGCGTAACCCCATCGGGCTGAAATTCAAGGTGGCGGAGGGGACCCTCCAGCGGATGATCAAAGGCAGGCTGGATTATCTTGAGGGCGGCTTCTGCGATCTGATCTATTATCAGATGCCGCTGTCTCTCTGCAAGTCGATAGAAGAGGAACTGCACCTGGGCGCTATTTATGTCATGCCGTTCTTTCTTGGCAGGGATTTCATGGGGAGAGTGGCAGTACTGACGGACCGTGACGAGGGCTTAAGAAACCGTGAACTGATTGAAGCGATAGTGAACCAGGCTGCTTTGGCCCTTAAGCGTAAGCGGGCAGAGGAAGCGCTCAAACGAAGCCAGGCCAGATTCCGGGCTACTTTTGATCATGCAGGTATAGGCATGACAATTATTGATGAAGAGGGAACGGTGCTGGAAGCAAATCCCGCCTTTGCTGAGTTCGTCGGCTATAGCCTGCCGGACTTGCCCGGAATGCATGTCCGTCGGTACTCATATCCGCCTGATCTGGCTCACGGTGATGAGTTGTTGCATGAGATGCTCGAAGGTAAGCGCGACAGCTACCAGGTGGAGAAGCGCTACGTAACTAAAGACGGCAACGTGGTGTGGGGAAGACTTACCGCATCCATAGCGCGGAATCCGGCGCCCGAGCCGCCGTTCATTATAGGCATGATAGAGGACATTACCGAGCGCAAGCAGGCAGAGGAGCGCGAGCAGAAGCGCAAAGAGGAACAGCTTGAGTTCTATCGCCGTACCATATTGGCAGCTACTGAAGGAAAACTGGTGATAACGGAGAGAAACGAAATATACAGGATCGCGGGCGAGCCTGCTGCATCCTGGTCGCTTTCAGATCCGGAAGAGCTGTGTGTTATCCGCCATAATGTAACGGAGATAGCCAGAGGGGCCGGTATTGCGGAGTCCAGGGTGGAGATGTTCGTGATGGCGGTGGGAGAGGCTCTGACCAATGCCATCAAACATGCGCAGGGAGGCAGTACTACCATGCACCGGCTTAAAGAAGGCCTGATGCTTGTGATTACCGACCAAGGTCCGGGTATTCCCTCACTGGCTCTGCCCGATGTGGCGCTGACAAGAGGGTATTCCACGGCAGGCACTCTTGGAATGGGGTATAAGTTCATGATTACGTTTGCAGATAAAGTCTATCTGGCGACAGGTTCGGGGGGCACCACTGTGGGGCTGGTATTACAGCTTCAACCGCCGGAGAAGTCGCAACTCGGCTTGTCTCCGTTGGGTGCTATGCTGGCAATGGAACAAGCAGATCGCATGTCATAGGTCCGACTGAGGGAGGCTACGGGATGAGCAATGTAGAGGTTATTCAGGGGAAATGGCGGATTATCCGGCCTGCAGGCGAGATAGACTTCTCCAACGTCGGAGAGTTGGACGCCGCTCTGGACACCGCCGCAGGAGAGAGCCCTGAGGGGTTTGTGATCGACTTATCCGGTGTGACCTACTTCGATAGTGCGGGAGTGCGGGCCATCCTGTACGCCCTCAAGCGCGTCCATGCCGCAGGTGGAAAACTGGCGTTGGTGGTGCAGACCTATAACGTGCATGAACTGCTGGAGGCACTCAATCTGGAGCATATCCCCGGCATCGTGATATGCGACAGCGTGGATGCTGCGGAACAGACGCTTTCCGCCGGTTAATTCCTTGACCATTCCATTTAAGGCTGTATACTAAAGGAAATCGTCATTAATACGGGGGAAGTGTTATTATGCGGCGTGGGTTATGGTTGACTGTCGGGATTATCGCCCTGGCTTTACTCGTGTTCGGCGGAAAGCTTGTCAATTTTTATACGGAATGGTTATGGTTCGGCGAGGTAGGCTATAGCTCCGTTCTCTGGACCAGGGTTTACGCCCAGGCCGCGCTTGCCCTGGGGGCCGGACTGTTGTTCTTTGCTCTGCTTTACCCGAATTTACGGTTTGCATTGCGTTCATCGGCAGCCGTGCTGTCACATAACGATGCCGGTACGCTGCGTATAGACTTCGGGCGGATTGCACAACGCAGTCTGGGCATAATCGCCTTTCTGGCTGCCCTGGTTGCGGCCTTCCTGGTGGCCCTGGACGCATCCACTCACTGGCTGCAACTGAGCACCTTTATCAATGCCGGCAGTTTTGGCGAGACGGATCCCGTCTTCAACCGGGACATCGGCTTTTACGTCTTCCGGCTCGGCTTTTTGCGCTATGCATACGGTTGGCTGATGTTCACTCTGGTGATTACGGCGCTGGCTTCGGCGGCTGTGCACTACCTGCGCAGGGCCGTAGACGTTATATCCGGAAAGCTGTCACTGGCGCCGCATGTCAATGCGCATCTCTCCGTGATCCTGGCCGGGATATTCTTTCTCAAGGCCTGGGGATACCGGCTGGATGCTTATGAACTGCTTTATTCCCCTACAGGGGTTGTTTTCGGTGCCGGATACACTGATGTCCACGCCCGGTTGGCTGCATATAACATTCTCTTTGTTATAGCCCTGGCAGCCGGCGTTCTGGCGCTGGTAAATATCTTCCTTAAAGGCATACGCCTGCCGGTGGCGGCGGTGGCTGTTCTTGCGGGCGCTTCCTTGTTGGCAGGTGGTATCTACCCGGGGATAGTGCAACAGACGTATGTCAAGCCCAACGAGATTGCCCGGGAAAGCAAGTATATCTCCAACAATATCCGCATGACCCGCCGGGCGTTCAACCTGGACAGAATAGAAACAAAGTATTTCCCGGCTGAGGAAAAACTTACATCCCGCAGCATACGGGATAACAAGGCAATCATAAACAGCGTGCGCCTGTGGGATTATCGCCCTCTGGATAAGACCTACAGCCAGTTGCAGGAGTTGTGGCAGCATTACAAGATATCCAATATCGACATTGACCGTTACCTTATAAACGATGAACTGCGCCAGGTTACCCTGTCCGCGCGCGAACTATCGCTGCAGGGGGATGCGTCCGGAGCCGCCACCTGGGTCAACCGGCATTTCCAGTATACGCATGGGTATGGCGCCGTCATGAGCCCGGTGAATCGGGCCACTGAGGGAGGACTGCCGGAGTTCTTTATCAGCGGCCTGCCGCCCAAATCCAATGTGGGCATAGATATAAATCAACCGCAGATATATTTTGGTGAGATGACCGCAGATTACGCCCTGGTCAGGACGAATGAAAAGGAATTTGACTATCCCTCGCAAGACCAGCCTGTCTACACCAGTTACCAGGGACGGGGCGGTATTCCTGTGGGCGGATACCTGAGACGACTGGCGTTTGCCTGGCGTTTTTCGGAACTGAACCTGGCCTTGAAGAACCCTGTCAGCAAGGACAGCCGCCTGATGTTCCGGCGGCAGATACAGGAACGTATGCAGGCCGTCATGCCCTTTCTGGTCTACGATCCGGATCCGTATCCGGTTGTTTCCAACGGCAGGCTGTATTGGATGTGCGATGCGTACAGCGTATCGCAGCGCTATCCGTATTCCACGCCCTACTCTATAGCTGACGGTCGGAATGTCAATTATATAAGAAATTCCGTCAAGGTGGTAGTTGATGCTTACGAGGGCACGGTGGATTACTATGTCTCAGATGCCGATGATCCCATAATCTCGACCATGGCCAGGATATTCCCGGGAACATTCAAGCCGCTGCATAATATGCCGCAGGGGTTGCGTTCCCATA
>JAQVUQ010000083.1 GCA_028699365.1 bacterium
GGCTGCAGAACAAAAAGATCAAACTGCTGGAGCGCAATCAGATAGAGCTGGTGTTCAAGGAGCAGGAACTCTCTCTGATGCTCAGCCCGGAGGGCGGAAGCTCCAGAGTGAAGGCAGGACGCCTGCTCAAGGCGGACTTGCTGGTGTTGCTTAAGGCTGTGGAGCGGAATGGGGAAGACGGCAGAAAGCTGCGCTATATAGAAGTGGTAGTCTCGGAAACCGGTATGGGACTGAGACTTGTAATAGGCAGTGTTGTTCTGGTAGATGTAGTGGATATAATTGAAGGTGATGCTGCCGCTTTGGAAGTGATGATAAGGAGCGGGCTGAAGAAGTATAAGGAAGGCATAAAAGAGATCTGTGCCGTTCCGCCGTTTATCAGCGATGATCTGACCAGGGATTATGATTACTTGCAGGAAGCCTATGCCGTGCTCACCGAGCAGGCTCTGCTGCGACAACCGGGAGTAGTGGTGGTGGAACTGGAGGAGGCCAGGGCCATCTCCCGGGAGCTTGAACTTACAGGAGATGGTGCCGCAGTCAGGCGTAACTTGCCTTTATATGTTCTTGGGCGTTATCGGCATAATGGATTGGGAACGGAACTGCGGGTAGGCATCGGATTGGAGCTTAAGCGCGGTGAGGCAAAGCTTCAGGCTGATGAGAAGAAACAGGTCAAGCCGGAAGAAGCTGCTGCGTATATCGGCCGGTCCACCCAGTCAATGCTGACAGCGGTATCAGGCTTGGATCCGGCAAAGCCGGATCCGGAGATGGAGGTCAGACAACTGGCGGAGCGGGGACGGAGTTTTCTGCATATAGGAAGTTATAAAGAGGCACTGAGTCTGTTTGAAGCCGGTCTCTTGCTTAAGCCTGATAATACAGAGCTACATATCGATGCTCTACATGCCGGAGTGATGCTGTTGCCCGCGGCATATAAAGCTTCTATAGATAGTGTGAGAGCTGATGAAGCGCTTGGATATATCAATCGTCTATTACCACATCTGAGAGTCTTTTTAAATACCGATACGGCGCTGGCTCAGGCTGCTACCGTAAACAATTATTGCAATAACACCGGCTTCATGTCGTTGATCTTAAGAGCCGTTATTAACCTCAAGGCCGGGTTCTCTCAGGCAGAGGTAGATAGGGCTGTCATTCTGCTGGATAATTACTGCGATGTTTTTGTCCATAATATTTCTGACAGGATTGCCTCCGGTGGCATGAATGAGACCGCAATAACAGCTATTATGAATTATTATCCCACAGTAACAAAATATGATAGTGATATTTACCAGCGTCATGTTTATGTCGGCAAATTGAAGATATTAAAGGCCGTTGCCGGTCAATCGTTCTCCCTGTATTTTGCTCATGTTATCACCGGCCTTAATAATAACAGTGACGGTCTTTTTCCCGTAGGGCAGTCTGCTGAATATCGGGAATTCATTGAAGGGATTTATTCTCTTCCAATGGCAGGCGCAACTGATCTGGCGGAAGCATTGTATTTGGGATGCTATGTAGGTTTTCCACAGAATAAGGGTAAGGAAAGGATAAGCTCGTTTGCCGGAAAAGGCTCAGAAAACATAGGCAAGGTGGTATTTACTTCTCTGCAACCCACAATTGACGGCCGTGTACCGCATAATTATCCCTGCTTTACAGGGTGGCTGGCCTGTTCGAATGGAATGGACGTTGCCTGGAATGAGAAAGACATTTATCTGATGAAGGATAAGGATAGCCTGAAGAAGGTATTTAGCCTGCCGGCAGGGGAGATGTGCTTCAAAGACGTTTGTTTTGACGGCCGTTCTATCTGGGCTCCCGTCATCGCTTCAGAACCTCTTATTGTGATTATAGATCCTGTAACTGAAAGCATAAGACGTATAACGGTGGAGAACGGTCTGCCGCCAATGAGCGGAGGCTTGGCGGCGGCGCCGTTGGAAACAGGAAAACTGGCCCTGGCAGGCGCCTTTGGGCGCAGTTGGTTGGCGATAGTGGATATCTCCACGGATGCTCCCCCAAGTGTAAAACTGCTGCTGGAAGCCAGGACGGTTCCTGTTTCAGATAAGGGAGATGAGGAATTACGCGTAGACAACGTCTTTTTTCCTGTTTCCATGGCAGTGGTGGAGAGCCCTGGAAAGGAGGGGGATCGGCGGATACTGCTTGCCAGACAGGACACAAAACATGGTGATGCACTCATGGTATTCAATCCTGCAGATCGTTCATCCTTTCTTATGAAGGATATGCGCTTGGATGACGATAGCTGTAACTATTATTGCAGAGAGGGTTGTGTCTATGGCTTTAGCAATCCATACGGATTCCTGTATCGTCTGGGTTTCCCTGATTTTCAAAAGGAGATAATCGGTTATTTGCTGGGAAAGAGGGATGACGAATCGTATTCGTTACAGTATGGGATATCTTGCGAAAAAGATAGGATTCTCCTCCTGGGGAGGCAATGCTGGGCAACAGATCCTGGCGGTAATCTGTTTAGACGCTTAGCATTTTCTCAAATAGAAAATGCTTATTTTAAAGGTATATACAGAAGCAGTCATTACGGCTTTGTCTGTCTTAAGAGCAGCAGCTACCCCGAGAGTTTATATAAGGCAGAATTTATTTTTCAGGATTCTTCCTCAAGAGAGGCGGGGAAGAGATGACAAAACTTAGAGTGATCATACTTTCAATTCTGACAACGGCAGTTGCAATGCTCATTATGACCAATGCAGGGGCCACTCTGCCGGCTGATCAAAAGTCCGGTTTCGTAGAAGATGCAGTCTTTGCCAGAGGGCGAACGCCGCTGATGGAGGCGGCTCTTACCATGAGTAACCAGGGGTGCTTGAAAGTAAGAGAGTTACTTAATAAAGGAGCAAATGTAAATGCCTGTGACGATGAAGGACGGAATGCATTGATGCTGGCGATAGTGTTCGGTTACCACTATGAAACGCCTGATTTACTCTTGAATGCCGGAATCGATATCGTTGTAAAAGATAATCATGGACAGACGGCCTTAATGCTTGCTCTTAGAACCGGGAATTGGTATATAGCAAAAAAGTTGATGAACCGAGAAACAGTCAATTCCGCAGACAAATTCGGCGAGACTCCTTTGCTGCTGGCGGCCGGCAGGGCGCCGGCTGAACTGGTGGAAGGCATGTTGCAACAAGGGGCAAAACCTGATTTTGCTAACATCAGAGGTGTAACGCCTCTGATGTTAGCATCTTTTGGTGGACGAAATGATGTTGTTACCATACTTCTTAGATGGGGAGCCAACGTCAATGCTGCGGATAAACAGGGAAGAACGGCATTGGCATATGCTGTTGCTGCATTAAACATGGAGACGGTTGAAATTCTCAAGTCATATGGAGCCCAAGACGATAGTGCAGAGTTATCAATAAGTGCTTTTAACGGCGATAGCAAGCCCATCCGGGCACTGCTTGATGGTGGTACAAAGCCGGATAAAGGCGGTATTGCCGGAAGAACGCCCCTCTTTTACGCTTCACTCAAGGGTAATGCCGATATCTCTGAGATACTTATTAAGAGGGGTGCTTGCACACAGATATATAGCTCCTTCCCTCAGAAATATACGAGTATAGAAATACATCTTGGTGATTATCCTTTATTTTATGCGCTTAATGCCGGCAACGACCGTCTGACCAGGATTTTGCTGGCAACCGGAGATATTCCATACTATAGAAGATATTGGTTGCCGTTTAGCTGTGCGCAATACAGGTTTACCGATAAAGAAGCTTTGGAGATTATCGATACCTTATTGAAGGCAGGACTTAGTATCAATTTACGTGATGCTCAGGGTATGACCTCTTTGCACTGTGCAGTATCCGGCAGCAATATATCTTCTGACATGGAAGCGTTGCTTGAGCGTGGAGCAGAGGTAGATATCAAAGATAATCAGGGCAATACGCCTCTGATGAACGCTGCACGGCATAACAGCTATAAAGCAATCAATATTCTAATAGCCAGAGGATCTGCGGTTGATACCAGGAATAACAACGGTGAGACAGCTATCATGTTATCGGTTCAGGGTCCTGTTATAAGATGTGAGGCGCTTAAGGCACTGATTGCTGCAGGGGCCGATGTTAATGCCGTCGATAATCGGGGCAAAACCTCTCTTGTGTGGGCAGTCAATAGCGGTAATCAGGAGGCAGTTAGTGTCTTGTTGAAACACAAGGCCGATCATCTCATACGAGACATAAACGGTAAAACAGCCTTGGATTATGCCAGGCGATCCGGGCAGGCGGAGATAATCAGGCTTCTGGCAGAGGCTTCCGGTCTTAGCGAACTGCCTTTGACAGCAGATGATCTATGCCGGGCAGCCCTGGCATGTGATCCTGTGCTGGGACGTAAGGCGATTAATGCCGGAATAAGTGTTAACAGTTGTGATAATGAAGGCAACACCCCTATAATACTGGCCTGTATGGATAGCGGCAACCCGCCTGGAAGAACGGAGACAATAGGAATTCTGTTGGCAGCCGATGCTGATGTCAATGTCAAGGGTAACAAATGGACTCCATTGTATCTGGCTGTCCGTAGCGGGTGGGTTGATCTTGTACAGGTGTTTCTGTCCAGAGGCGCGGCTACTGAACTTAGTGGTAGCGGTGATGTAACACCTCTGGGCGTTGCCTACAGTGTGAGCGACGTAAAGAAATCTACGGCTATAGCCCGTTTACTGATTGATGCCGGGGCTAATGTCAATGTTACGGATAGTCAGGAGAGCACGCCCTTGATGAATGCGGTTGATAAAGGAGACTATAAGATTGCTGCGTTGCTGTTATCACGGGGAGCAGAGGTGAACAGGAGAAATTGGAACGGAATTACAGCCCTTATGCTTGCTGCTGCCAAAGGATACGATAAGATGGTGGATATGCTTTTATCCCATGGGGCTGACGCCGGCATTGCGGACATTGATGGGCAGACAGCCTGTATGCAAGCTTTCTTCGCGGGTAAATTCAACGTTTGTGACGTCATCAGGAAGGCTCGTCCTGATGATGATGTGAATAAGCTCTTCCTGGCAACGCTTGCGGGCGATATGACAACGGTGCGCAATATGTTCGGTGTATTGCAGCCTAAAAGCGAGAGAGTTATCAGGAACGCTGTCTATCTATCTTCATTGGCGGCAATCCGTAATGGTAATATAGACATGGTGAAGATCATGCTGGAGAAGGGATGGAACTCTAAAACCTCTTTTGTATCGGCTATGCATCTCGGTGTCCCGCTTAAGATTGGTGATATTACGACTTACAGCTTTTCCGCCGTAGGGGATGCAGCGGTATTCGGCCGGTTGGAGATAATGAAACTGCTGCTGGATAGCGGTGCTTTACTTGATACTAAAGGGGGTTTTGGTGAATACACGGCACTAACGGCGGCTATCGATTGTGGTCATGAAGATGTGGCAATAGAATTGGTAAACAGAGGTGCAGATTTTAACATCAGAAGTGCGTTTTACGGGCATTCACTTACATCTGCCTGTAGCAGGCGATACAAACGCCTGGTAAAAATTTTACTGGAAAAGGGAACTGATATTAATACTATCGGGTACGGCCGCGGGTATGGAAGATCCACGGCTCTGATAATCGCCATCCGTCAGGGTGATGTAGATATGATCAAGTATCTTCTGAAAAGAGGTGCCGATATTTCTATCAAGGACGAGTACGGTAAAACGGCTTTAGATTGGGCAAAGCTACAGAAATCGCCGGTACAGGATGCGTTGATAAGCTTATTCAAACAGTAAAGCTTGGCTCTAGAAATAATGCCCTCAATCCACCGGCAGCACCCTGATCCCTCCGATATACGGCAGCGGCTCCATGCGTCCGCTGACGGCGTTGGCTATGCCCATTATAGCCAGGATGACCACGGCCAGGCTGCCCAGCGGTATGACGATCGCAGGGCCGATGAAGGGCATAACGGCACCCACGATATTAACGGCTACCGCCAGCAGGAAGAGCACCAGACCTTGATTGGCGTGATACATGGCAAAGCGCGAATCTCTGGCGGCCAGGATGGGGATGAAGAAGATGATATAGGCCAGGACGCCCATGACCTTGTTCTTGCGGATATCCTCGGGATCGGCCCACGGGCCGCCCGGCTCTCTGTCTTGTTGATCCGTCATTGCTGTTAATTCCTCCAATGGTCGAACATTAACTCCGCAGACACCTTCAGTTTATCAAATACGGTTCAAAATGCAAGTATCCTTGCCACAGGGATACATTGGAACTGTCATCTGCGAGATCACGTCGCCGGTGCTGACTGCTTTTGATATCCGTTACCGGTACGGGAATTGCCGTTGTTTATTCACGAGTAGTTTCAACCTGTGCAATTCTGTCTTGAGGAGGACAAGCTTT
Source organism: bacterium (assembly GCA_028699365.1). GTDB lineage: Bacteria > UBP13 > UBA5359 > UBA5359 > UBA5359 > UBA5359. Next base: position 6,330 of record JAQVUQ010000083.1, read on the forward strand.
GTCCGGGGGTGAGCATAAACCTTACCGTAACCGTGACGGGAGTACAATAGGCCTGTTCAGTAACTCTCGCAGCATACGCGGGCACAAAAAGGCTCTGGAAGTGCTGAGAAGAGAAGAGGCGAAATTCTACAGCCTTTTTGAAAACTCACCTATTGCTATGTGGGCGGAGGATGCCTCCCGCGTCATGGAATATGTGAACGGCTTGCGGGAGAGCGGCATTACCGATCTTTCGGCTTATCTGTCAAACAGGCCGGATGAAGTGCGCAAGCTAATCTCTCTGTTGTGTGTGGTAGATGTCAACAGGAAGGCCCTTGAGCTGTATGGAGCTTCAGATAAGGCCTCCCTTAAGTGCGGGCTGCATAAGGTAATTACATGTTACGATGTGTTTATTGAGGAGATCGTCACCCTTTCTCAGGGAGAAACCGTATTTGAGGCAGAGGGATGCAATACCACTCTGCAGGGGGAGGATCTATATCTCTTCTTCAAACTCAACGTTATACCTGGATACGAGAGAAGCATGAAGAGAGTTATCGTTTCCATGGTGGATATAACTGCGCGCAAACGGTCGGAGGAGATGCTGCGGGAGAGCGAGAGCAAATACCGGGCCATAGTCAACGCTATAACGGAAGGGATTATGATCTCGGCCGGCGGTACGATACTGGAAGCCAATGAAACCCTGTATCGTATGGTAGGTTACACCCCGGCGGAACTGGCGGGGATTGATACCATTCCTGTTCTTGTTCCCGAATCGGAGGAAACTGTGCGCAGGCACATAGATGCCGGACTTCAGGAACCGTATGAAGTGGTATTCAATCGCAAGGATGGCGGTCAGTTTACAGCCGAACTGCATGGGCGCAACATAGCCTATGAAGGCCGTCCCGCCAGATTAACGGTAGTAATAGACATAACGGAGCGTAAGAAGCTGGAGGAGGAACGTGAGCGCTATATAATCAAACTTGAGGAGGCTAACCGTGTCAAGTCTGATTTTGTTTCACGGGTATCCCATGAGTTGCGGGCGCCTCTTACTATTGTAAGAGGGTACCTTGATCTTCTGAACGAGGGCAGGCTGGGACAGGTGAATGAACAGCAAGCGGAGGCTCTCAAGGTAGCCCGGGAACAGTCTGTCGGCCTGCAGACATTGATCGAGGAACTGCTCGATCTTTCCCGCATTGAGAGCGGGCGTCTGGAATTTCATCTTGAGAAGGTAGATATAAAGAGAATAATTGAAGAGACTATAGATGCTTTCAGCGATATGTATGAGAGAAAAGGGCTTTACATGAAATGCAGTATAGAGCCGGGGCTGCCGATAATCAACGGTGACTCCTCTCATATCAGAAGAGCTATAACCAATCTGCTGGATAACGCCTACAAGTTCACGCCCAGGGGTGGAGTTACGATCAGTGCTTACAGAGAGAACGGCTTTTTACGCATCGATGTGGCTGATACCGGTATAGGCTTGTCGGATAAAGATATGAAGCATCTTTTTCAACGATTTTTTCAAGCGGAGCCGGTGCTTACCCGAAGCATCAGAGGTACGGGGCTCGGTCTGTATCTGACCAGGGAACTGATTAATATCCATGGCGGCAAGATATGGGCGGAAAGTTCCGGGCACGGCAGGGGCAGCGTGTTTACTATTCTCCTGCCCATAACCTGATACCGGCAAAGTGATAGCTGTGGACCAAACAGATCATCTTACACTTTACTCTGCTATCTGCCGGGAGATGCTTATAAAACTTTAGCGTCGCTTATTCTACACGGTATTTTCCACTCTCCGCGTTTACTTCGCCAACACAAGGGTAAAAATTAAAACATGGTGACACTGCGATGCATTTGATAAATCTGTTGAAACTGAAGATAAGGCGGCGGGCTTTATATGTGAGGACAGCCGGGTGGATCATCTTTACCCGGCTGGGCTTGAGCCTGATGTCGTTCAACGCTTTCAGGCGTATTCTTCACTGGACTGTCAGAGTCATGCCCGGAGCAGCTTGCAGGGCAAAGTATACTCCGGCGGAGATAACCGGCGCCGTTAAGCTTCTGGCCCGGTCTCTGCCGGGCGACAATGCCTGCCTGGTCAAAGGCATGGCTGCCAAAGCTCTGCTGGATAGAGACGGGTATACGTCACGGCTTTGCATCGGAGTGGCCCGGGGAGATGCCAGGCTGGACGCCCATGCCTGGGTGGAGATCGACGGGCGTACGGTGATAGGCGGCCCCGGGGTTCGCCGTTACAGGCGGCTGATGTATCTGGATCACGTCTAGCAGCGTCTGGGAACAGGCAACGGAAGGTGTGATGGACACTTGGGAACAAGCGGTCGGATTGTGGGAAAAGCACTGGTCCCGGCGGTTGTCTATCCGGTAAACCGGGTCAACGGCTACAACGCCGTGAGAAGCCTGGCGGCAGCCGGTATACCGGTTATCGGGCTGTCGGCTGATTATACGGAAAATCTCAAGTCGGCCTATCTCTGCGAGGCATACGTGACGCCTCACGCAGCCTGCGAGACGGAGGCCTTCATCGATTTTCTTATCAATCTGATGCGAGGCAGGGACGGCAAACCTGTGCTCTTTGTCATGGACGACGCTTACGCCTTTGTCGTCAGCGTGCATCAGGAGCGCTTGCAGCCGCATTTTCGTTATCCTTACCTGGACAGATCCCAACTGGAGGCCGTCATTGACAAGCGGGTCATGCATGATACGGCGATGGCCGCCGGCATGGATCTGCCTGAGACCTTCTTCCCGGAGGATCTGGATTGGGTAATGTCCAATGCCGGTAAGCTGCGTTACCCTGTGGTCATCAAGCCGCTGGTATCGCGCTTTGCCTACGAGGGAGAAGAGATCGTCCAGGTTTCCGCTTTCCTGCAGCGCTACGGCAAGGCGGTGGAGGCCGGTTCCGCCCGGGAACTGGTGATGACTTTGCCGGGCATGGTGATGGAAGGGTTCGCGGTCTGCGTCCAGGAGCGCATCAATTGCCGCATAGCCGATTTGTGGACGCACAACTTCTACTGTGCCGACGGCGGCGAGATACTGGCCG
>JAQVUQ010000084.1 GCA_028699365.1 bacterium
AACGGCGGCGTAGGATTCCGTTTCTGTTCTTTCCGCGTTACGCTGGAGGTTTGCCATACGGCATCGCGCAAGCCGGCAAGTATAGCATCCGATTCAGCCTTATCCGCAATTTTCTGCTTTTTGTTGTCGATCTTCCTGCCGTCTACGGCATGAAGCTTGGCCTCGAATACCTCTTCCCGCCCTTCCTTAGCCAGCGAAGCGATAATGCTCCAATACTCTTCCGGGATAAAGGCTGTTATCTCACGCTCGCGGTCTACAACTAATCGCACGGCTACCGACTGGACACGCCCGGCGCTCAGGCCTTTGCGAACCTTTTTCCAGAGCAGCGGACTGAGCTTGTAACCTACCAGTCTGTCCAGAACACGCCTGGCCTGCTGCGCATCGACCCGGCTGGTGTCTATCTCGTGCGGGTTGCTCAACGCTTCTTCCACAGCCGAGCGTGTGATCTGATTAAACTGTATGCGACGCGGATCTTTCAGTTCAAGGGCATTGGCCAGATGCCAGGCAATCGCTTCTCCCTCTCTGTCAGGGTCAGTAGCCAGATATACTACGGAAGCGGATTGAGCCGATTTTTTCAGATCCTTGATAAGATCGCTCTTTTCCGGGATGACCTCATAGGTCGGCTCGAAGTTATGGTCTATATCTACGCCCAGCTTGCTGGCAGGCAGGTCCACCACATGGCCCATAGACGCCTTAACGACGTATTTGTCGCCGAGAAAAGACTTTATCGTCTTTGTCTTGGCCGGAGATTCAACTATTATAAGTGCTCTCGCCATTATTACACTCCCTTGGCTAGCTTTTTAGAGATTTAGCCTTTTAGCTATTTAGCAATATACCCGCAAATTATTCAGTCATATTAAGCTCTCAACTCTATTACCCATCCCCCACTGTAATACTGCAGAGGATAGTCCGAACTTCTAAACAGCTAAACTGCTACATGCTAAACAGCTTCATTGCTCCAGTTTGTCAGGCGCGAATATACGCGCCTCCGGACAGTTGTTTAATATACCCCTTCAATTCCAGCAATGTCAAGTCGGACCCGACCGCAGCGGCGGATTTGCCGGCGAGCATAATTATCTCTTCAGTGCAGCGAGGTTTATAATCGATGAATTCCAGCAGCGAGGTTTGACTCTCAGTCAGCGCTTCCCGCGTTTCCTCCTCACAGGAATCGAAGAGACATAATTGCATACCCAGTGCCTCGACGATATCGTCGACGGATTCGACCAGAAGGGCCCCCTGTTTGATAAGTTTATGCGGCCCACGAGACATGGGATTATCGATCGAACCGGGAACGGCCATTACATCCCGGCCCTGCTCCAGAGCCGTATAGGCGGTTATCAGCGCGCCGCTCTTCTCTCCGGCCTCCACCACGACCACGGCCAGAGCCAGGCCGCTGACAATACGATTTCTTTGCGGGAAATGCCATGCCAGCGGATTGGAGCCGAGGCAGAACTCCGACAGCAGCGCACCGTTCTCGACTATCTCATCTGCCAAACGCCAGTTTTCCGGCGGGTAGATGCTGTCCAATCCGCAACCCAGAACCGCCAGAGTACGGCCTCCTGCCTTAAGGGCACCGCGATGCGCCGCCGTATCTATCCCTCTGGCTAAACCGCTGATAATAGTTATTCCCTGCGATGCCAGTCCGGATGCCAGCCTGGCGGCAATCTCCCTTCCCTGCTGAGTGGGCCGGCGTGAACCGACGATGGCCACGGCCTTCTGATCGCAGGCCCTGACACTTCCTTTTACATACAAGGGCACGGGAGGATCGTATATCTCTGTAAGGGTGGAAGGATAACCGTCGTTCCCGGGCAGAAACGCCAGGCAGCCGGCTTTTGTCAGACGGTCCAGTTCGGCTTCCGGAGTAGTCGATGCCCGCAGCGCGGACAGACGCCCGGCCAGATCGGCATCAAAGCTCCTGACGGTCGCTTCCGCTGCACCCCAAAGAGCACCGGGACTGCCGAAGTATTTCAACAGCTCGGCTTTACGCTTGGGGTTCAAATCGAGCAGTCCGACGGCTACCATATGCGCCAGCGCTCCGGCATCTCCGTACAATGAGGTAAGATCGCAACACATAATCGTTTACGGTCCCCTGATATAATATTAAATATACTCTTAGGCCCGCCTCAGTCGAGGCGGGCCTCCGATAGTTCCGATTATTTAACTTAAACTGCCGTTCGCTTCAACTGCTTTACAAGTGCGGGCAGAAGTTCCAGCAAATCCCCTACGATACCGTAGTGCGCAACTTTGAATATCGGCGCATCGGGATCTTTGTTGATGGCTATTATCGTATCCGACGACTGCATGCCGGCCAGGTGCTGTATGGCACCGGAAATGCCGCAGGCAATGTATATTTTGGGCTGAACCGTCTTGCCGGTCTGCCCTACCTGATGAATGGCTGAAATCCATCCGGCATCAACGGTTGCCCTGGAAGCACCTACCGCTCCGCCCAGCGCTTCCGCCAGATCCCGTATCAGGCTGAAATTCTCGGGTTTGCCCAAGCCGCGCCCGCCGGATACTATGATCTCGGCCTCTTCAAGATTAACGCCCTGTCCCGCCTCTTTGATAACTTCCAACAGATCGCACAGCATGCACTTCCCGTTAAGACAGGAGTCCACCGGAACCATCTCGCAGTTGCGAGTCGTGTCACGCAAAGCTTGTTTGAAAACCTTGGGGCGCACCGTCGACATCTGCGGGCGGTGATAAGGGCAGAGTATGGTAGCCATGATATTGCCGCCGAAAGCAGGCCTGGTCTGGGCCAGCAGCCCTTCCTCGTTTATATCCAGTTCGGTGCAATCCGCCGTCAACCCGGTATGGATTCGCGCGGCAATTCTGGAGGCCAGATCCCGGCCCTGATTCGTAGCCCCTATCAGAACGATATTGGGCTTATAGGTGGTTATCAGGTTGGAGATAATATCCGTGTAAGGCCCGGTCTGGTAGTGTGCCAGGCGAGGCTCCTGAACTATATACACCTTCTCGGCCCCATGATAAGCCAGTTCCTGAGCCAGATCCCCCAGATCGCCGCCCAGCAGGACGGCGCACAGATCCTGACCGATCTTGTCCGCCAGCTTCCGGCCCTCGCCCAGCAACTCCAGGGATACGCTTCTCAGCCGTCCCCCGCTGTGCTCGGCAATGACCCATACTCCTTTATACAGGCTGAGGTCCACCTCTGCCTGTCTGTTATCCTCGACGACGATGGCATCGAACTTACACGATTCGGCACAGGCACCACACCCGGTGCAGTTATCCAGCAGTCTGGCTTTCTTATCCGCTATCTCTACGGCTCCGAAAGGGCAGACCTTTAAACAGGCACTGCACCCAACGCATTTATCATCCAGAATATATACAGCCATGTTATCCTCCAGGACGCGCTTTTCCAGCACTGTTCAAAGTTCACGGTTATCAAGCGAGCATCTTCAGGCCGTGCGCTTACACGCTCAGCTTAGTTATGACCTCGGCCAGGGTCTCCACCGTCTTCTCCGGCTCACCCTCCAGCATAACGGCCCTGGTGTTCCGTTGCGGCGTAAATATCCGCACCACCTTGGTAGGCGATCCGGTCAGACCTATACGTTTTTCATCAGCACCTATATCCATCGCATTCCAGACAGGTATCTCTTTCTTCTTGGCAGCCAGCAGACCTCTCAACGAAGGATACCGGGGCTCGTTAATCTGCTTGACGACGGTAACCAGTGCCGGAAGGGCCGTTTTCATTACCTCATAGCCATCTTCGAGCATGCGTTCTACCAGCAGCATATCGTCATCCATCTCCATGCGTCTGGCGTAAGTTATCTGAGGTATACCGAGTTGCTCCGCAATCCCGGGCCCCACCTGAGCGGTATCGCCGTCGATAGCCTGCTTGCCGCCGATAATAAGGTCGTAATCCCCTATCTTTCTGATGGCCATGGCAAGAGTATAAGCCGTAGCCAGGGTATCGGCTCCGGCAAAGGCCCTGTCGCTGACCAGCACTGCGTCATCGGCCCCCATGGCAACGGCCTCGCGTAGAATATCCATAGCCTGAGGAGGTCCCATGGTAACGGCGGTCACTTTGGCACCTGCCGCTTCCTTAAGCTGCAGAGCCGCCTCCAGCGCATTGGCATCAAACGGATTGACGATGCTCTTTACGCCGTCCCTGATAAGGGTATTGGTTTCCGGATTTATCTTTACATCGGTGGTATCCGGTACCTGCTTTATGCAGACGATTATGTTCATAGCCTTCTCCTGTGCGCGGGATTATATCGCTTCGTCAATTTATCGCAGAAGATGATTGGCGATAACCAGCCGCTGTATCTCCGAGGTTCCCTCGACTATTTCGAACAGCTTGGCCTCGCGCATCAATCTTTCCACCGTATACTCCTTGGTATAGCCGTAGCCGCCGTGTATCTGGACAGCTTTGGTGGTGGTCCGCATAGCCACTTCCGAGGCGAAGAGCTTGGCCATGGCCGCTTCCTTCTCGTAAGGCACGCCCTGATCCTTCATGAAGGCGGCCCGGAGAACAAGCAGACGGGCGGCTTCGATCTCGGTGGCCATATCGGCCAGCATGGCCTGAACCAGTTCAAAAGTGGATATGGGCTTGCCGAACTGGACCCTGACCTTGGAATAAGCCAGCGCCTCATCAAAGGCAGCCTGGGCCAGCCCGACGGCTCCTATTCCCATGCCGATACGTCCCACTCCCAGCGTTTCCATGGCTACGCGGAAGCCTCTCTTCTCTTTACCCAGCAGATTTTCCTTGGGAACTTTGCAATCGGTAAAGATCAATTCGCGGTTGGGCAGGGAGTTATAAGCCATCTTCTTCTCGTTCTTGCCTATCTCAAAGCCCGGCATGCCCTTCTCGACGATAAACGCCGTCAGTCCGCGTGCCCCTTTATTGACATCCATATTGGCGATAACTACGTAAACCTGGGCATCGCCGGCATTGGTGATGAAAACCTTGCTGCCGTTGAGGATGTAGTGGTCTCCGGCATCCTCCGCCTTGGTCTTGACATTTCCGGCATCGGAACCGGCATTGGGCTCCGTCAGACCGAAAGCGCCTACAACCTCGCCCTTGGCCAGCGGCACCAGATATTTCTTCTTCTGCTCTTCGGTTCCGAAGAAGTAGATAGGATAGAGACAAAGCATATCGGCGCCGAACACAGCCCCTGTGGTGGTACAAGCCCTTGACACCTCTTCACCGACCATGGCCCAGGTAGTGAAATCGAGTCCGGCTCCGCCGTAACTCTCGGGTATGGGTATTCCCATAAGGTCCATCTCGGCCATCTGCCGTATATTATCCCAGGGCATCTCCCCACGCTCGTCGACCTCACGAGCCTTGGGTTTGAGAACGCCGTCGGCGTACTCCCTGACCATCTCCATAATCATTTGTTGCTCTTCCGAAAGATTGAAATTCACCCTTACCACTCCCCCAATAAGTGCATTCATGCTCAGCCTGCGGAACTGTGACGGCTGAAGGCGTTATATCTTCTGGCATTATAAAGCACGTGGGAAAGGGTTGTCAATCAGCATACAAATCGTCCGTTGGAACATCAGAAAGTCTGATACCGTTTAAAGCCTTCGCCCAGAACCTCGTGAGTATCCGTCATAATGACAAAGGCGGCGGGATCTATACTATTGACGATATCTTTCAGTTTTCCCGTCTCCGCCCTGTTGATAACGCAAAGCAGCACCTGGCGCTTACGGCCGCTGTAAAGTCCTTCTCCATCCAGTCCGGTCACGCCCCGGCCGAGATCGCCAAGTATGCCGGCTGCAATATCCTCTGAATAATCGGAAATAATTACGGCCATTTTACTGACGCTGATACCTTCCTGCACCAGGTCGATTATGCGGATGTTGATATACAGATTGATCAGAGCAAAGAGCGCCAGTTCGGCATTGAAAACCACACCTGCCGCGGCAATAATGAAGAAGTCCACAATCAGCAAGGCCTGACCGATGGTAAACGAGGTAAACCGATGCACGAGCCGGGCTATCATATCCGTGCCGCCCGTGGTACCTCTGAAGCGAAAAACCATGCCCATGCCTATACCTGTCAGCAGGCCACCGTATATGGCTGCCAGAAGCAGATCGTGCGTGATCACCGGGAGAAAGGCAGCAAAAAGATCCACCTCGGCCGAGAGAACAACGGTTGCGACCAGCGTTCTCAACCCGAAGCCTGCGCCCAGCAGCTTTATTCCGGCGTAAAAGAGGGGTATGTTCAGTGCCAGAATGGTTGTTCCTACAGGTACGTTCAACAGGTAATGCAGGATTATCGCCAGCCCGGATACTCCGCCGCCGGCAATCCTGTTGGGAACCAAAAAGACATCCAGACCGACCGCGACCAGCGTCACACCCAGTATTATGCCGGCGTAATCGATCGCAGTCGTCTTCCAGCTATGCTTTGACCGTATGTACCCGGGCAGTCTCTTCAAACTTCGCAATAGCGCTCACCGCTATTACTATTCCCAGGTGGTGATAAAAGTATTCAGTTAGATACTATCGATACCCATATACGGCCTTAACGCCTCCGGGACTATCACACTGCCGTCGGCTGTCTGGTAGTTCTCCAGTATTGCCGCCAGGCACCGTCCAACAGCCAGTCCGGAGCCGTTGAGGGTATGAACATACTCCGTGCGCCCTGGAGCCGGACGATATCGTATTCCGGCTCTGCGGGCCTGAAAATCGGTGAAGCAACTGCAGGACGATATCTCCCGGTACTGGCCCTGTTGAGGAAACCAGACCTCGATATCATACGTCTTGGCGGAAGAGAAGCCCAGATCACCGGTACACAAGGCCATTACCCGGTATGGCAGTCCCAGCAGTTGCAAAACTTCTTCGGCATCCGTCGTAAGCTTTTCCAGTTCAGCCGCCGAATCCTCGGGACGGGTGAACTTCACCAGCTCCACCTTATTGAATTGATGCAGTCTTATCAGTCCTCTGGTATCCCTTCCGTAAGAACCGGCCTCGGCACGGAAACAGGCCGTATATGCCGTATAACATATGGGAAGCTCCTCATCGGTAAGGATTTCATCGCGATGCAGATTGGTTACCGGCACTTCCGCCGTGGGTATGAGATAATACCCCATGGTCGTCTTGAAAAGGTCCTCCTCGAATTTCGGCAACTGGCCCGTACCGGTCATGGCATCGGCGTTGACTAGAAACGGAGGAAATATCTCCTTGTAGCCATGCTTCCCGGTATGAAGATCGAGCATGAAGTTTATCAGCGAGCGCTCAAGAAGGGCTCCTGCTCCCTTCATAACGGTGAACCTGGCACCGGCCAGCTTGGCGCCTCTTTCGAAGTCGAGAATATCCAGTTTCTCACCTAACTCCCAGTGCGCCTGAGGTTGAAAATCAAAACTGCGCGGCTCGGACCAGCGTCTTACCTCTACATTATCCTGCTCACCGGCGCCATCCGGGACATCGGGAAGCGGTATATTTGGAGTCTCAAGCAGAAATGCGTTCAGAGTGTCTTCACATGCCTGCAACTGCTCGTCAAGTTCCTTGATGCGCGACGATACCACCTGCATCTCAGTGATAAGATCGCCGGCATCCTGTTTATTCCGCTTGCGCTCTCCGATAACTCTTGAGAACTCGTTTCTTCTATTCTTCAGCGCCTCCACCTCTATGAGCAATTCCCGGCGGAGGCGATCATTGGCGTGAAATTCCGTCAGATCGATATGACTGTGACGTCTTTTCAAAGCCTCTGTTAAGATTTCAGGGTTCTCTCTTATCAGTTTCATGTCCAGCATCAGTTTTCGATATTCCCCCGTCAAAGTTTATTATCCTGTTCTTACCGGTGCTCTTGGCGTAATAAAGTGCCTTGTCTGCATTGTCGAGCAGTTCCGCCGGCGTTGCACCATCTTGTGGAAAGATAGCAACTCCTCCGCTAATTGTCAATCTCCCGGCCAAGCGTATTCTGTTTACAGCGCTCTCATGGGATCTGCCGACACCCTCTCTTATGCGGTTGGCTGAAACGACGGCCTCGCCCTCCGTTTCAGGCATGAGCAGCACAAACTCTTCACCGCCGAATCTGGCGGCTATATCCACATCACGTATGCTCTCCTTGATAACCCGTCCGATGAGAAAGAGAGCCTCGTTACCCAGAAGATGCCCGAAACGATCGTTATATGCCTTGAAATCGTCCAGATCGAACATGACAAGAGCCAGTGATCTTGAATATCTGCTGGCTCTCCTGATCTCTTCTTCCAAGCGTTTCTGGAAATAGCTGAAGTTATAGAGCCCGGTAAGGTGATCGATAATCGCCTGATTCCTCACCTCGGCGTAAAGACGGGCGTTCTCAATTGCCCGTGCTGCCGAAGCGGCCAGCAGGTTCATGAACTGCATGTCGTCGGTATCGAATATCGAGCCGCATTTCTTGTTGAATATGTTGAGCACACCGATAACCGATCCCTTTGACCAGAGAGGTACGCTCAACTGTGTCTTAAGCACTCCCCCGCGTCCGAGAGGATCCCGGAAACGCCAGTCTTTGTGAAGATCCGGTACGTTCTGGGATTCACCGGTCATGGCCACCCAGCCGGTTATGCTGTCTCCCAGCGGCAGTTCCACCGCCTCTTCCGGATGGTATAGAGGCACTATTCGTCTGGGGATAAGAACTTTACGGGCATCATCAAGCATATAAAGAGACCCGTATTCGGCCTCCATCACCCTGAGTGCGACATCGACGATCATATCCAGGGTTTTATCAAGATCCAGACTGGACCCCAGCGCCCTGCTCACTTCGTGAATTACGGACATTTCGGAAAGACGACGGTTCAGCACGATCTCCGTTTTCTGCTTTTGCAGCAGCAACTTCTCCAGTTCATGCTGTTGCTGCAGCAAATGCCTCCGCAATCTGGAGAACAGGATCGCAGCCACAACAACGGCACTTACGCAACTCAGGGCCGATAGTGCAGCCGTATCGGACAACAAATTATCACCTGCCCATAAAAGTAAATGAGATGCCGATGGCGATAAGAAAACAGATCAGTCCAAGCAGATAGGCCAGATAGCGCCGTTCATCGCGGCTGAGCTTCAACTCTCCGCTAAGGGTAGCCAACAGCGCCGCAGACATGAAAGGTATACCGGGAATGTTCTGATTATAAGTCAGAGCCATTACTCCGGCTATCACCAATGACAGAGATAGAAGAAAATATCTGAAAGAACTGAATATCCTGAGCTTCCGCATCACCAGAATGAAGAGAAAGAAAAAGAGCACGTCACCCAGTCCGAAAAGCGGCAGATCCGATACGCCAACCGGTCCGGGGTAAGTAACGATCATCTTGTCGACCAGCGTCTCGTTCTGCAGCATCTTGGCAGTAGGGCCGTAATAGACGCTCCAGATATCGACAAGGGCGGCAACCAGGGCTACC
>JAQVUQ010000085.1 GCA_028699365.1 bacterium
CTGGCCACCGGCGGCATAGCCGTGGTGGTCAACCAGATCGCCGGGCTCTTCCGTGACGTTCCATATGTGGGGCTGTTGATTACGATACTGATAATGGTGGCCGGTCACACTATGAATATGGCCATAAACGTTTTCGGAGCTTTCATTCATTCCACCCGGTTGCAATTTGTGGAGTTTTTCGGTAAGTTCTATGAAGGCGGTGGGCGGGAGTTTAAACCCTTTGCCGCCGATACTAAGTATGTAGAGGTTATGGAGGAGTAAAATGGACATTTTAGGAGTAGTCTTTTCCTTTGCCGGGGCGGCGCTGGCCGCCGGGCTGGCCGGTATAGGGTCGGCTATCGGTGTCAGCATAGCCGGACAGGTGGCGGTTGGCCTTGTAACGGAGGAGCCGGAGAAATTCGGCCAGACGCTCATTCTGCAGGCCTTGCCGGGCACTCAGGGCATATACGGCCTGCTGGTGGCCTTTCTGGTTATCTTCAAGATAGGCGCCATCGGCGGTGCTTTGCAGCCGGTTACGCCGGGCCAGGGATTGGCCATCCTGCTGGCTTGTCTGCCGATAGCTCTGGTGGGGCTTTACTCAGCTATATTCCAGGGAAAGGCGGCTGCTGCCAGCATCGGTCTCATTGCCAAGCGTCCTGAGGAACTGGGCAAAGGTATCATCTATCCGGCGTTTGTCGAGACCTATGCAGTCCTGGCGCTTATTGCCAGCATACTGCTGCTGCAGGGAGTGACGCTCTGATATGTCACTGGAAGCCATAGAGGAACGTATTATCGCTGATGCCCGGTCCGAGGCTGAGCGCATAACCAGGGAAGCGCAGGCACGTGCCGCCGATATCGCATCCCATGCCGCCGATAACGGGCAGCGTATTACGACTGAAATGCAGGCCAAAGCCGAAAACGATGCCGGAGAGCGACGACGGCGAGCGCTGGGAATGGCCGATCTGGAAGCGCGAAAAGATCTTTTGCGTGAGAAACGACGCCTGCTGGACGGTGTCTTCGAGACCGCTGTTCAGCGCCTCACTGATCTGCCTGCCGATGATTATTTTGCCCTCATCTCGGCCATGATAGCCGGGGGAGCACCGGCCGGCGATAAGGAACTTGTCCTGAGTGAAGCTGATGCCGTGCGCCTTCCGGCAGGATTTATGGAAATCATTAACAGAAAGCTGGCCGAGGCCGGCATCGCCGGAGAGGTAAGGCTCTCTTCCGAACACCGCAGCATGAGAGGCGGCTTTATCCTGAAGTGCGGCGGTGTGGAATTGAACGGCACCTTCGAGCGCCTGATAACAGGCATGAGATCTGAACTGGAGCCGGGAGTAACCGAGCGTCTGGGGTTTAAGAGTGGATAGGGGGCACGTAAAGGGGTCAGGTGTTGACATTTAGCGTTCTGAAAGAATGATGAATGTAAACACCTGACCCCCGAAGCACTATGAGAGGACTTGCATGGGAAGCTTGAAACCAACAACCGCACCCGCAGGGCGCTATATAGCCGTTTTGCCGGAAAACGATATCAGATATGCTTATGCCACCGGCCGGATAAGAGCCCTGCAGAAGGGACTTATAGATGAAGCGGTCGTCAGGCGGATGCTGGAAGCGCCGACGCCGGAAGCGGCCTTTTCCATTATGATGGAGACCCCCTATGCAGCGTATGCAACCGGCGCCGGGATAAGCGATTACGAAAGAATGCTGGAAGCCGGGCTGGCGGATGCTTACAGGCTGATACGGTCCATATCCCCGGACGGCACGCTGGCGGATATTCTGATTCGCCGGTATGACCTGCACAACGCCAAGATAATCATCAAGGCGGAACGTATGGGCATAGATTACAGGCGCCTTATGGCTCCTGTGGGATCGATCGATCCGGATATCGTTGTCAGAGCCTGGCGAGACCGGGATTGGCGGGATCTTCCGGGCTGGCTGGGGCGCATCATGTATCGGGCGGCTCTGATGATCGACAACAGCGGTGATCTCTATCTGATAGACCTGATGATCGATAAATCCTGGTTCGACGACTTGAGGTTGTGGTCGGAAGAGAGATCCTCTTATCTGCGCAGTTGGCTGACAGCCAGGATAGATACCGTAAATATTGCCGGGATGCTGAGATCACGGGTGAGCGGCTGGTCCAGGGAGAGATGGCGCGAGGTCTTCGTTGAAGGCGGCAAAGTAAGCCGGAGCAGGCTGGAAGGCCTCTACGACCTGACACCGGAGCAGGCTGCCTCCGGCCTGACCGGCACAGATTACCGGCGTGAGATAGAGGAAGGACTGGAAGGTTACCGGGAGCATGGAAGCCTGTCGTATATGGAGGCGCTCTTCGAAGCCCGTCTTCTGGAAGCACTGCGCTCCGAGAGATATGTGACCTTCGGCCCGCAGCCGCTGCTGGCGTATCTTCTCCGCAAAGAGGCTGAGGTCAGAGCACTGCGGACGGTAATGATCGGGAAACTGAACGGATTGCCGCACGATACCATACATCGTCGCCTGAGAGGGTTTCTGAGATGATATTGATAACGGACGATGACGCTCTGTGGGCATTTGCCGCCTTCGGCGTGAAGGTGCGCAGAGTCTATGATAAGGAAGAACTGGCCGTAGCCTGGCGTGAAGCTGTAGGCGGCGCCTATAACATTGTCTTTATTACGGAAACGCTGGCTGAAGATAATCCCGAGCTTGTCGTTGAGAACGAGGCCCCGTTTCCGATAATCACCCGTCTGCCCGGTGCGCGCGGCAGCCGGGGAACGGCCGCCGAAGAGATCCGGCGGTCGGTGATCAGGGCTTTAGGCGCGGATATAACGAAGTAGCCTTGGCCGCCTGCGGCGGTAGTTATTGGTTAATGGTTATCTGTTATTGATTTGTGGTCTATCGTTTAAGCATTCGGACTTGGGTCGAATAACGAATAACAAGTAACGAATAACGGATAACAAAAGATGAACCGGTCAGGAGATTGAGCATGGAATCATCAACTAACAACAAACAACCGACAACGCTCTCGCAGAGCGCATCGTCGGCACAGGGAGAGATAACTAAGGTATCCGGCCCGCTGGTAGTAGCCGGCGGCATGAAAGACGCCCGGATGTACGACGTAGTCAGAGTCGGAGCCGAGAGGCTGATAGGCGAAATAATCGAGATCAGAGGCGATGCCGCTTCCATACAGGTGTATGAAGAGACATCCGGCCTGGGTCCCGGCGATCCCGTATATGCCACCGGTGCTCCGCTCAGCGTGGAACTGGGTCCCGGCCTGCTGGAATCCATCTACGACGGCATTCAGCGTCCCCTCAACGTGCTGGCGGCAAGAGCCGGAAGCACCTTGAAACGCGGCGTCGAGGCCCCCGGCCTGGATCCCGAGCGACTCTGGGAGTTCCGTCCCGCAGTGGAGGCAGGTGCCCAGGTCAGCCAGGGCGATATCATCGGCACGGTGGAAGAAACGGAAGTGGTGGAGCACCGCGTCATGGTCCCCCCCGGGTTATCCGGCCGCATTACCGAAATCAGCGGCGGCGCTTTTCGTGTGGCGGATACTATCGCCCGTCTGCAACTGGAGGATGGAACCGTCAGAGATCTGACCATGCTCCAGCGCTGGCCGGTGCGTATGGGACGGCCTTATCAATCCAAGCGCCCGCCGCAGGAACCGCTGGTCACCGGTCAGAGAGTCATCGATACCTTCTTGCCCATCGTCAAGGGAGGCACAGCCGCCATACCCGGGCCGTTCGGCTCAGGCAAGACGGTCACCCAGCACCAGTTGGCCAAATGGGCCGATGCTGATATAGTGGTCTACGTAGGCTGCGGCGAGCGCGGCAACGAGATGACCGATGTTCTGATGGAGTTTCCTCATCTCAGCGATCCCCGCACCGGCAAGCCCCTGATGAAGCGGACCGTGCTGATAGCCAATACATCGAATATGCCGGTGGCCGCCCGCGAGGCCTCCGTTTATACAGGCATTACCATTGCCGAATACTACCGCGATATGGGATATAACGTGGCCCTGATGGCCGATTCCACCTCGCGCTGGGCGGAAGCGCTGCGCGAGATGTCCAGCCGTCTGGAAGAGATGCCCGGCGAGGAAGGCTATCCTGCTTATCTGGGATCGCGGCTGGCCGGCTTCTATGAGCGTGCCGGCAGCGTGACCTGCCTGGGCAGTGGAGATACCGCGGGATCGATCAGCGTCATAGGAGCGGTTTCTCCTCCCGGCGGCGATCTGTCCGATCCGGTGGTCCAGGCCACTCTTCGTGTGGTCAAAGTATTCTGGGGACTGGATGCACAGTTGGCCTACAGGCGGCACTTTCCGGCCATCAACTGGCTGCTGAGCTACTCTCTCTACGTGGATGCAGTGCGGAGCACACTGCCGGAGGGCCAGTCCGACCTTATCGACCTGCGGGACGAGGGCATGCAGATACTGCAGAAGGAGGCCGAGCTTCAGGAGATAGTGCGCCTGGTAGGGGTGGACGCTCTCTCCGTCGGCGAGCGTCTTATGCTGGAGACGGCCAAGTCGCTGCGTGAGGATTTCCTTTATCAGGAGGCCTTCAACGCCGTCGATACTTACGCTTCGCTGGCCAAGCAGCACGTCATGCTCCGGAATATCCTGCTCTTCCATAATCTGGCCGGCCGGGCGGTTGCCGACGGCGTATCACTTGACAGAATAACGGTGCTGCCGGTGCGTGAAAGCATTGCGCGTATGCGCTATGTTCCGGAGGACAGAAAAGAGCGCCTGTTTGAAACCGGCGCCGAGATAGAAGCCTCGCTGAAACGGCTCATAAACGAGGCGACGGCTCTTACGGAGGGTGTATGATGCAGAAGGAATATCTCACCGTGGCAGAGGTGGTAGGGCCGCTGATGCTGGTGCGGGCCGTCGAGAACGTGAAGTTTGCCGAGCTGGCGGAGATAGAACTGCCCGGCGGAGAGATACGACACGGTCGCGTCCTGGAGATCAGCGGCGACAAAGCCCTGGTGCAGCTCTTTGAAGGCACGACGGGAATGAATGTACACGACAGCAGAGTACGCTTCCTGGGCAGGAGCCTGGAGTTCGGCGTTTCGGAGGATATCCTTGGCAGGATTTTCGACGGCCTTGGGCGTCCCATAGACGACGGCCCGGAGATCATCCCCGAGAAGAGAGTGGATATCAACGGAGAGCCCATAAATCCCTACGCGCGTGACTATCCCTCCGAGTTCATTCAAACCGGCATCTCCGCCATAGACGGCCTGAACACCCTGGTGCGCGGGCAGAAGCTGCCCATCTTCTCCGTTTCCGGCCTGCCCCACTCCAAGATAGCCGCCCAGATAACCCGGCAGGCCAAGGTAGTGGGAACGACGGAGAAGTTTGCCGTCGTCTTCGGAGCCATGGGTATAACCTACGAGGAAGCGGAGTATTTTATCAGCGATTTCCGGCGCACCGGCGCTATAGACAGGTCGGTCATCTTCATCAACCTGGCCAACGATCCTACGGTGGAGCGCATCGCCACTCCCCGGATGGCCCTGACGGCCGCCGAATATCTGGCTTTCGACAAAGGCATGCACGTGCTGGTGATTCTGACCGACATGACCAATTACGCCGAAGCGCTGCGGGAGATATCCGCCGCCAGAAAGGAAGTCCCCGGGCGCCGCGGCTATCCCGGTTATCTCTATACCGATCTGGCCACCCTTTACGAACGAGCCGGACGTATAAAAGGCCGCGAAGGGTCCATCACCCAGATACCCATACTCACCATGCCGGAGGACGACAAGACGCACCCCATTCCCGATCTTACCGGCTATATCACCGAGGGGCAGATCATCCTGGGCCGGGAGTTGCACCGCCGCGGCATCTATCCGCCCATCGACGTGCTGCCGTCTCTGTCCCGCCTTAAAGAGAAGGGCATAGGCGCAGGCAAGACCCGCGAGGACCACTCCAGCGTCTCCAACCAGCTCTTTGCCGCCTACGCCAGGGGCAAGGAGGCCAAGGAACTGGCTGTGGTTCTGGGCGAGGCCGCCCTGACACCCGAGGACAAGATGTTTGCCGATATGGCCGATGCCTTCGAGGAGCGCTTTGTCAAACAGGGTGAGAACGAAGAGCGCAGCATCGAGCAGACCCTGGATATAGGCTGGCAGTTGCTGGCCCTGCTGCCGCGCAGCGAGCTGAAGCGCGTCAGCGAAGAATACATCGACAGATACATGGAGTAGGCAGATGCGTTTAGCCGTCAACCCTACCAGAATGGAGCTTCTGCGGCTCAGGCGCAGGCTGGAGATAGCCGTCAGGGGTCATAAACTGCTCAAAGACAAGCAGGATGAGATGATCCGGCGCTTTCTTCTGCTGGCCGAGGAAGCAGGCAATCTGCGCCGGGAGACGGAACGCCTCCTGGCGGAGGTCTACAGCCGTACCCTCATGGCCCGCTCCCAGATCTCCGAGGCGGAACTGCTGGGCAACCTGCTGGTATCCGCCGGTCCGGCCAGAATAACCTGCAGCCGGGATATCATCATGAACGTTCCGGTTCCGTCCTGCGACATGGCAGAGGCCGGAGACCCCTTCTCCTACAGCCCCCTCTCCGTGCCCGGCGATCTGGACGAAGCCGTATCGCTGCTGCGTAAAACCATGCCCCTGCTGATCCAACTGGCCCAGATGGAGAAGACCGTCCGCATCCTGGCCGGCGAGATAGAGCGTACCCGCCGCCGCGTCAACGCCCTGGAATACGTTCTCATACCCAGCTTGCGTGAAACCGTGAAGTATATCGGCATGAAGCTGAGCGAACTGGAGCGGGAGGGTATAGTCAGGTTGATGAAGATCAAGGAGATAGTGAGGGGGTAGGGGTGGGATGTTTTGTGCAGTTGACATCCACATAAATACGGAATGTTATAGCTATAGCAATCAACATAAAAAGGAGGTTTTTGTGAGGACGATTCAGGTGACTTTGGATGATGATTTAGTGGCGGCCGTAGATAATACCGTCAAACAATTAAAGACAACCCGTTCCTCTTTTGCCCGAAAGGCGTTGAGAGATGCTATCAATCAGACGAATATTGTTATGCTTGAAGAAAAGCATAAACAGGGATATGAGCGTTATCCTGTCGGCAAAACGGAATTCAGTGGCTGGGAAGCCGAGCAGGAGTGGGGTGACTGATGAAGCGGGGGGAGTGAGATGGTATAAATTCGGTAGCCCTGATAAGAAGCGCCCTGTGGTTATATTGACGAGGGATTCTATTCTAAATTACCTGGGTGAAGTTACGGTTGCACCGGTAACCTCAACGGTCAGAGAGATACCAAGTGAAATATGCTTGTCGAAGCATGCGGTATCGGTAACGATTGTGCTATTAATTTTGAGCATATGCAAACAGTCTCCAGATCAAAAATTGGGTCGTTGATTACAACTTTATCCGAGGAGAAACTGAAGGAAATTCGCAACGCCATATATTTTGTCCTGAATATCTGACTTCATTTTTCAGAAGAAAACGCAAAAACACCAAAGCGGGAGATCGCCCATGCTATCAGCAATATGAATGCTCTGGGGAGAAGGTATATCCTGGACAGGAAGAACAGGACGTTGTCTATTCTGCAAAGCATAGAAAGCGGTGGAACGGGGCAACCGAAAGCGTTTGTATTAGAATGAGCTGCCGCCGGGATGAGTGTGCCGGGAGAAGCTTGTGTAACTCTTGCCGGTTAAAGTCCGGACTGGGCAAAGTTCTTAACCCTGGAGGATACGCTAAATGCATAAGGCGAATGTATGAAATGCAAAAATCCGGGTAACTGCCTGAACTAAAAAATAGGTGACTGTCCCTAATTTCCCCAAGTGCTGTTTGACAAGTTGGAAGAAGAGTAGACGGAACTTGTGATTTGAAGCAGTTCTCTGTAAAATAACTATAGGACATGCCGTTGAGAATAAGTTAGGCGGCCGCTGGAAGTTTTTGGTAAAGGGGTGAAGACTTATATTTAAGGAATCGGTGCGTTATGCGTAGCAAAGGCTGTTGCATAACGTAAGATCGATATGTGTATAGCCTTTGCTTACTCCTTAAGAATCACGGTTGGGAGGAGCATGATGAGCTATATCAACGCCTTGTATGTATTGCCGGAGGACTTGCTGGACAGACTCCAGGATTATATCGACGGCGGATACATTTACATTCCGAGAAAAGCAGGCAATAAAAAGGCCTGGGGTGAAGGGACTAAAAGTAAAGCGGAGATTTCTACAAGAAACGCGGAAATATACAGGAAGTATACGGAAGGCATATCCGTAGCCGCACTGGCGGAAATCTACTATTTATCACCCAAAAGTCTGCAAAGAATTATAGCCAAAATGAAATTGGAATATCGGTAGCGGGGTGCGTCATGCAGCGAAAGCGGCATGGCGCATTCTTCTTTCTGAAGGATGTTTGTGGTTGTTACCGGACAAAAGTGCGCTATATAATACTTACATAAGTATTAAGCGGGAGGTACCTGAACATGAAGCAATGGTATGAAGCGTTATTTGAGAACTATGGAGAGCAATATGAAAGTGAGATTTATACCAGGGGCACAAGCGGCGAATGCGATTTTATCGAAGCCGAATGCAACTACCAAAGATCGTTGAAGATACTGGACATCGGATGCGGCACAGGCAGGCATGCCATTGAATTGACGAGAAGGGGTTACAGCGTAAAGGGGATCGATTTATCCCATTCCATGCTTGAGAAAGCAAGAAAAAAAGCCGCTGAGCAGAACCTGAAGATCGACTTTGAAAGATACGATGCCAGGAATCTGCCCTTTGACAATGAGTTCGATGTGGTCATTATGCTCTGCGAAGGGGGCTTTTCCTTGATGGAGACGGATGAGATGAACTTCGAGATTCTCAAAAACGCCGTCAGGGCTCTCAAAGAGAACGGGAAGTTCATATTCACTGCCTTGAACGGCTTGTTCCCTTTATACCATTCCGTTAAGGAGTTTCACGATTCCGCGTCGGAAGACGGCCAGTCGGCTTGTGGCGAAGATGAATTTGACTTAATGACGTTCAGAAATTACGGCACTATTACGGTAAGCGATGATTCCGGTAACAGTAAAAAGCTGGAATACAACGAGCGATTCTATGTGCCGTGCGAGATCAAATGGTTGTTGAAAACTCTTGGATGCAAGAAGATAGATATCTTCGGTGCCAGACTGGGAGCTTTTTCCAGGGA
>JAQVUQ010000086.1 GCA_028699365.1 bacterium
CAGGCTGATTACCAAATTATTCAAGGGTAATACGGAACTGGATGCCGTTCAGAATATGATCTCCGTAGCTCCGCGTCTGGACAGAGACAATATCTATCCCAACAATGTCATCTGCCTGGATACTTCCGATCCGGATAAATGCCTGGACGATCTCAATAAAATGAAGGCTCTGGGTTTGAATACCGTCCAAACTTCCATTACGGCGTTTATCTGCCGTCTCATGCACCCAATGCCAACACTGTGACCAACCTGGCCTTTTTCGATCAGGCGCAGCGGTTGGGAATGACTATCATGCCTGATGCCAGCTACGGTGTGTCCTCATGGAACCGCTGGTGGCAGGGATGTCCCAACACCGTGTTGACCGACGCCGTTGTGAGGCAGGATGAGGCGGACGCTCAGGCCTTTCATACGGTCTTCTCGGAATCTCCTCGTGTTATGGCCGTTTATCTGGCGGATGAGCCTAATCCAGGTTGGCATCCGTGGGATAAATGCAGCGTTTGCACAGCGGCGCTGAAGAACAAATTCGGCTACGACAAGGTACCCGGCCCACAGGATAAGGGATACTATGATGCCGTCAACTTTATCAAGGAGAGACAGGTATTTACCCTTGGCAGGGGCATCGATCTCTTCAAACGGTATAACCCTGATGTGCCGACAGGCGCCATATTCTCATTGTATGCCAGCCTCTATGCCTCGTACGACGGAACCGGCCTGGCAAACCGAATAAGCTTTCCGGGTGTCGATCACTACAGGTTCGGCAATGATCCGTTTGCCCTGGACACCCTGCGCAGCGCGGCAGACTTTCAGGATGATATCTGGCTTACTGCAACAACATCAATTCTATACAATAACCGTTATCATCCGGAGTACGCCGCCACACAGGTATATAACGCATTGTGCCATAACGCCAAGGGCATGTCCTGGTGGATATGGAAAGCAGGCCCTTACGATATGCTGGAAGATCCTGCCAGGACGGAATGCATGAAAACGGCGTTTAAGGAGTTGGCCGTTGCCGGGCCGCTCTTCAAACGTCTCTCCAGAAGCAGAGCCAGGGTGGCTCTCTTCAATCCGACAACGACGATGATGCTGGCAGGAAAAACCGGCCGGCAAAAATCAGACTTTGTCTCCTCCGTTCACGATCTCGCCCGGCAGGCATTCGGGCAGGTGGATATCCTGCATGAGGAGCAGATAAGGCATAACCGCTTTCTGCCCGATTACAGCGTTCTTATCCTGGCCGGTGCCGCCTTCCTTCCGGATGACGTGGTCAAGGCCATCGGGAACTGGGTTGCTTCCGGTGGAATACTGATAGTTCTGCCCGAGACCGGAACTTATAATCAGTACCGCGATAAATCCGATTCTCTGGCGAGTGTGCTGGGAGCGTCTTGCGGTGAGGAACTGACGGCCATGGTCAATGGCGGCAGTGATATGCCTGTCAAGGGATATATCGTAGTTCCCGGCAAAGCCGTGCCTGTAATGTCTTATGCCGGCGGACAGTCTGCAGTTGCCGTGAATACTTACGGCAAAGGGAACGCTATATGCTTAGGCTTTGTGCCGGGACGTCCGTCCGATCTGGTTGCGTTAGTTGCCGGCACAAATACCGGACCGGTGTCCTGCAGTAATACCAGGGTTGATGTCGGACATTTTGTCAATCTCGATTCGGTTTGCATCGTGGCCGTAAACCAGGGTCTGAAGGAGCAGGCTGCCGAGATAAATACGGAGTGGGCTGCGGCAAGTTGCTATGCTTACGACCTCCTCACAGGAGAAAGGTTGCCGGCAGCTATTCATAACGGCAGGGTTACGGCAAATGTCGGCCTTAAATCCCTGTGGGGGAAGATACTTGTTTTGCTGCCTTCTCAGCCGGCCCGGTTGCAATTGAAGGTGTTGAAGGATGTATCTTCCAGGCGCATATCATATGAAATTGTTCTGCTGGATAGCCGGGGTAAAAGTGTGAATGCCCTGTTGCCGGTTCAGATAACGATTACTGATAGCGAAGGCAGAGAGCGCGAGGAATACGGTGGCGTAAGAGTGCTGGATGGGGGACGGCTGAAAGTAGATATCCCTCTGGCCGATAACGATCCGGAAGGCTCCTGGAAGATACAGGTGACTGAGAAACTGAGCGGGCAAAGGGCGGAGGCACGTTTCTGACCCGGTTATAACTCACCGTAATGAAGCCTGCTCCCGGACAAAGACGATCAGTCGCGTTATTGGGGTGCCCCGGTTATAATATCGGGTAGAGGCCGTATAAACAAAGGAGGGGGAAGAGATGGCGCGAATACTGACTGTTCTTATGGCAGCCCTGTTTGTTCTTCAGGGAGGAGCGGCATTCGGTCAGGTGGAGGTAGTCGATTCCGGAGACGTTACGGTACCGGTAACCGGGCACAAATATAGTATGGTGCGGCGCAATATCGATTTTAAAAACGGCGGACCGGTCTCCTATGCTATCAACTACTTTTACGTTGCAGATCCGCTGATGAAGGAGGAATACCCCAAGAGTCCGTTTCCGGCCATTGGGGATGCATCGGCGTCTACCAACGGCATAGGATTGTCGGCCCCGTGGTACGGCGGTGGCTTCTGGGGGATACGGGTAGACGGCAAGGATTTGCGGACTACCGTAGTGGACACCTTCAAAACGGTATCTCAGGGTAAAAGAGGTGTTGCGGACGTTGTCTGGAAGCCCGACTGGGGCAAGGTCACGGCCAGATTCGTCACCTTGCAGGGAGACGATAAGATATTTATGGAGGTCAGGACGGAGCCACGGACTGCGCCGGCATCGGTGAAAACTTATTTTACCTGCATACCGGGGCATCCGGGAGCTGTGCCTAAGAGGGATCAGTGGATATCCACCTGTTTGAGAAGTGTTCAGCATTCAGAAGAGGCAATATCCATCCAGAGTAAGGAAGAGCCGTGGGTGCTGCTGTATGACACGGCTAACAACTATACCGGCACCTGCGCTTTGATCTGCGTGCCGGACCAGATTGTGAGTCATAAGGTGAATTTAAGCGGCAACCGTGTTGCCAAAATAGAGATGGATATAGTGCCTGCAGTCACAAAGATGCGTTTCTTAATCTTTAATTTCCCTGATACTTATAAGACACGGGAAGAAGCTTATTCGTATCTCAAGGAAAATGGAGAGGGCCTGTTGGAAGAACTCGTGTCTTTCAACTTTGATGCAGAGGAATAATCGCTGTAACTGCCGATAGAGCGGGGATCGGGGAGGGCAAAGGGTTGCTGAAATATGACAATATGTATAAAGAGGCGGAACTTATAAGCTGGAACCGGCTGTCCTCCGATGACCTCGGCGGCTATCAGCCTCCACTGACGGTGCATATGCCTATCCAGCCGTTGCACTCCCCCGATTTCGTCTTTGTCGATTGCGCTCTGAATGTCAGCCGGCGCAAGGTCCTGCCCGAGCTTTCAGTCTTCGATATCGAGTCCCGGGCAGCCGTTAAGGCCATGGAATGCATGTTTTTGCAGTTCGCCTTCGATAATCCTCCATTCGTGCCGGACCTCAGGCGCAGCCAAATGTCGCTGGCAGAGGGGAAATACCCCGTTGTTCAGGCGCAATATTACGCCTGGGATACTCTTTACAGCCTGGAGTATTTCTGCAACAGAGTGGACGACGTTCAAAGCCTGCTCCAGGTAACGGTCTCAGTGAAGAACGAGGGAGAAGATTACCAGGATGTCCATGTCAGGGCGAAACTCAACTTTCAAAACGAATCCGATGTCTTCGATTATCATTACGTTCCTTTTTACTGGGATGCGTCAAAGTGGCTTCCGTGCAATCGAACGGTCCTTGAGGGTGACCGCCTGTTGAGAGACGGGCAGGTTATCGGTAAGGTACTGCCCGGTGCTTTCGATTGTGTCTGGGAAGCTGAGGCGCATTTTGGCGACGATGAGTATAACAAGCCGTTCAACTGTTCCCGGCCCTATTATGTCACGCCGGCAATGCGCCTTCGGGATGTGGAGAACGTATTGCATTTCAGTGCCGGTCTGGCACCCGGAGAGCATAAGGATTTTTCCATAACCTTGCTGGTAAACTATGAAGCCGTAACTGCGGAACACCTGAAATCGCTGGCAGAGACGGAGCCGGGCGCTTGCCGCATCCGGGCGCTGCAGTATTTCAAAGAGCCTTTGCAGAGAGATATCGCAGCATTAGTCTGTCCGGCAGCCGGTCTGGACAATATTTTTACCGAGTTGCAGACATCGACGCTGCAGCTCCTGGTGCGTTTTGCCGGAGATAAACATCTTATACCGTTTCAGGGCGGATCATCGGAACGGCATTATGTATGGGTATGGGAAGCCGTATGCATGTTGATGCCGATGCTCAGGCTGGGACATTTCAAGCCGGTGCGTCAGGCTCTGGAATACATCTTCACTTTGCAGGACGGAGGCTGTCCTCCGGAAGGACGGTTTACCACCCTGGATGGAGCCATTGGAACCACCGGTCCCAGATGGGCCAATTCCACCGGCTCGGCCCTGGCGCTGGCGGCTGAATATTATCTCTATTCACACGATGAAGAGTTCCTTGGAAACTACCTGGACCCAATGATCAGGGCGGCCAGGTGGATAACGGGAGAGATACGAGCAACGCGCAAGCTCAATTCCGACGGTAGCCGGCCGCTTCATTACGGCCTTATGCCTTATGCCTGTGCAACCGACGGCGACAAAGGATATGTGATTGCTTTTACGGATTCCTATTCGTATTGGGGATTATCCAAATTCGTCACTATGTTGGAACTTATCAGGCATAAAGACTTTCAGGAGTTCCGGGATGAAGCACATGCCTATCGTACGGATATCGGCATGGCCGTAGACGGTCTGTCTCGTCAGGACGGCTATATAAACCGCAGAGTGCCGGATGCCGGTACGGAGATAATCGCTCGTAAATTCGAAAGCGTTGTCGGAGCCGGCCATCTGGCTTACTGCGATGCCGTCGATATTACCGGAGATACCTTCTCCCGATATATAGACTATGTGGAAAACTCGGTCGCCGACGGCTGTTTCCTGGGGAAGATGGACCGGGAAGTCCTGTATATGGGCGTCGGCGAGTGGGTCTGGCACGGTATCTATCTCAGGCTCGGTCAATGGAAGAAGGCCTTTATTGCTCTACAGGCTAATTTGAACTACGGGATAACCAGAGATACTTTTCAGGTTCAGGAGCGCTTCTCTCGCTTTGATCCGGCTTTTACTCCCTGGCAGCCTAACGGCAGCGGCAACGGAAAGTTTCTGGATATGATTCTCAAGTCTTTTTATTACGATGACGGTTCAGTTGTTACTCTTCTCGGCGGAATCCCCTTTGTCTGGCTGGAGCAGAACGTTCACACGGAATTATCCGGGCTCTATACACGGCAAGCATGTGTCAGCCTCAGTGCGGATATCACTGGCGACGGCAAATGTGCTCTTGTTCTCAGAACCGACGGCACTGCTCCGTTGCCTGAAAAGATACGCGTACCCGGGCATCTGAGCGTACAGACCGTCTCGGAGGGGATTGAGGATATCGGCAGAGGTTGCTTCAGGTTACCCGAGAGGGATTGTTTTGAAGCGAGGTTGATTTTAGTGCAATCGTCGCGATAGTGTAATATGCACTTGTGTTATGGGAGCTTGCGTGATAATATAATCATAGCCTGTGCATGATAGGAAACGATTTATATGGCAAACGGCAATCTTAATGTAAGTGATATAGGAGACAAGCTCAAGTTTCTTCGTGAGGAGAGACGTCTCTCCATGCGCGAGCTGGCATCTCAATCCGGCGTCTCAGCCAGCCTCATCTCCAAGATAGAAGCGGGCAAGGTTTCTCCTACAGTCATGTCCCTGCAGAAGCTGCTTGAATCCATGAACGTTGACCTGTTCAAGTTTTTTATCGAGGAAACGGATATAAATCCAACTGACCAGATAGTCTTTAAGAAGTCATCCATGATATCGACCAAAGACGCCGAGCACACCTGGTATTATGCCTTTCCCAAGCATCCCGATATAAAGGCCGAGTTGCTCTATGAAGAGTACCAGCCGCACACTAAAATTGTGGAAAAAGAGAGTCATAAAGGTGATATTATCGGTTATGTCGTCTCAGGAGAGCTGACTCTTAAAGTCAACGGCAAGGGCACGTTTAAAGTGCAGGCAGGAGATGCCTTTTATATAAAAACAGGGCAGCCCCATACGGCCAGAAACGATGGAGATACGGTTCTGACCTTGGTTTCTACCCGGTTGATGGGCTAGGCGATTATTTTTTTAACCAACCTGTATAATATAATACACATATTGATAAAAAAAGATACACAGGAGATTGGAAATGGAAATATTGACGGGGGTAATGCAGTCATGATCGGATGTGAAGAGCTGGCCGTTAACGGTGGGCCTAAGGCCAAAACTACACCGAATATTCCTATGTATCCCGGCGGGCTGGAGATGGGTGAGGAGGAGAAGACACAACTTCTTGAGGTGATAGACCGCAAATATCTCTTCAGATACTACGGTCCGGCTGAGTTCCCATCCAAGGTAAGCGAGTTTGAAAAGAGGTTTGCCGCCCGGATGGGAGCAAAGCACTGTCTGGCGGTCACCAACTGCACTTCCGCACTTATCAATGCGCTTGTGGCCGTGGGAGTAGGGCCGGGCGACGAGGTGATAGTGAACGGCTACACCTTCTTTGCTTCTTGCGCCGCCATTGTGGCGGCCAAAGCCGTTCCGGTCATCTGTGAAATAGACGACAGCATGACCATGGATCCGGAGGATTTCAAAAAGAAGATAACGGAACACACAAAGGCCATAATCGCTGTTCATATGAGAGGGACTCCCTGTGATATGGACCGCATCACGGCCATTGCCGAAGAGCACAATCTCAAGCTTATTGAGGATTGCGCTCAGGCCTGCGGCGGATCTTACAAAGGCAGGCCGCTGGGGACGTTCGGTGATGTAGGCTGCTTCAGTTTTCAGTACCACAAGATTATCACCGCCGGAGAGGGCGGTGCCTGCATAACAAACGATCCCGTCATCTACGACAGGCTTATGGGCTATCATGATGCCGCTGCCTGTTGGAGGCCTGACAGATTCGGCGAGGAGCGATATCGCGGCGAACTCTTCTGCGGCGTCAATTACAGGATGAGCGAATTAACGGGAGCGGTGATGCTGGCCCAACTCGGGAAGCTGGATTCGCTGCTGGACAGCATGCGGGCCAACAGGAAACGGATCAAGGAAGGAATCAGGGGAGTGTCCGGAATTACCTTTCGCAGGCTGAACGACGAGGCTGGAGACACAGCCGTATGCCTGATGTTCATGCTGAATGACAGAGATAAAATAGGGCCTTTTACGGAGGCGTTGCAGGCGGAAGGAATCGATGCTGCCGGAGTCTTCAACAAAGGTATACCGGACTGGCACATATACTCGCACTGGAAGCATGTGCTTGACAGAGCTACGCCGACGCCTGAAGGGTGTCCCTACACCTGCCCGCATTATAAAGGCGATGCACCTGAGCGCTACAGCCCGGACATGTGTCCCAACACTCTGGAACTGTTGTCACGAACCGTGCATCTGGATATTCCGGCACAAATGACCGCAGAGGACTGCGATATGATAGCGTCCGGCATCAGAAAAGTTGCAGCGGCGCTTCTTTAAAAACCGTTTGAGGATGTGAATTATGGCAAAGATCGGCGTATGTCTGGAGATGGTCTTTACGGACCTGCCGTACGACAGGAGAATCGAGGCGATAAAGAGAGCCGGCTTCGATATCATCGAATTCTGGTTTCACGATGCCACCTTTGACGGCTCCGCCTGTTCCGTTGAAGGCGCCAAAGACGCTGCCGCAATCCGGCAGGTCTGTGCCGATACCGGGGTAACGATCAGTAATATGGTGGTCAACGCTCCGGACGGTTCATTCGGCGGCTCGCCGGTGAACGCAAAGGAACTGAACAGGTACCTGGATCGGCTGCACGAGGTTATCCACTTTTCCCAAAAGGCGGGAATCGCAAAGGCCATTACCTGCTCCGGCAACCTTGTGGAAGGGCTGACTGCCGGAGAGATGCACGATGACCTTGAACGTGCCTGGGGCGAGGCCGCCGCTATAGCGGCAGCGGCAGGGTTTACGCTGGTAGTGGAACCATTGAATACGCTGGTAGATCATCCCGGTTACTATCTGGATTCGTCGCGGGAAGCAGCGGAGATCATACGGGCGGTGAACAGCCCGAATCTGAGACTTCTTTACGACATTTATCACATGCAGATCATGGAAGGCAACGTTATCTCCAACATAGGTGCAAATATGGATGTCGTTGCTCACTTCCATGCCGCCTGTGTGCCGGGGCGCAATGAGTTGATGTCCGGTGAACTGGATTATAGGCGGATCATACGCTATATAGATTCATGCGGATACGACGGCATAATCGGGCTGGAATATAGCCCGGCTATCCCTGATGCCGGGTTGTCCTTGAAGAGAACAAAGGATTTTTTAGGCGGTTTGATGGAGTAATGACCTGCTCACGGAGTGACCGGTATCTGGACTGAAGTGGCTGATTGATGATAGTATTATCGGTAGTTATAAATAATTATGGAGAGATAAAATGAAGCGCATTTTAGCATTCGGCGCTCATCCGGACGACATAGAGTTTCAATGTGCCGGTACCTTGGCCAAATATGCCGATGCCGGACATAAGGTAGGCATCGTCGTAGCAACCAACGGAGAGGTGGGGTCGCCTGTACTGAGTAAGAGTGAAATAGCCGCCGTGCGACAAAGGGAGGCAAAAGCTTCAGCCGGTGTCATTGGGGCTGAGTTTATCTGGCTGGGCTATCCGGATGAATTTCTCTTCAATACCCCGGAAAGCAGGCTGCGGTTTATAGACGTTATCCGCGGCTTCCGGCCGGATATTATTATCTGTCCCGATAAGGATGCTGATTATCATCCGGATCATACCACCACCGGTCAGATTGTATGGGATACGCATGTTATGGTAACCGTGCCTAATATAGAGACTGAGAATACCCCATGCGACCGGATACCTGAAATAGTCTTTATGGATACTCTTGCCGCGGTCA
>JAQVUQ010000087.1 GCA_028699365.1 bacterium
CGATATCGCCGCCGGTTGCCTGCAGGCCGGTTACATCCGGGTTTGCAAGTCCGGGCGTCACGCCGCCGATGGTCAGCCCGCCGGCCAGATCCGTTATATATATGCCGCCTGAGCCGCCGGCAGCCACCATATTGTCAACCGTGATCTCCAATATGCCAGAGGAGCCGCCGATACCCGCTGCTGCGGACAGGGCCAGGTTAGTCGCCGATATCTTGGCGGCCTCATCTGCGACCGCATCGGTAATGGCACCGCCGGAGGCAACCAGGGTAACAGTGTTGCCTGCAGCACCGGCGGCAACCGTTGTCAGATTTAAATTCCCGGCAGCCGCCGCTATGGTAATATCACCGTCAGGAGTGATGGCCTGAAGGATATCCAGACCGTTTGCCTCAGAAATATTGATGGCTCCAGCGGTGTTCACAGCCGCTGAAAGCGAGTTGACATCCGTATCCAGAGATCTACTTACCGCCGGGCCGGCGCTGCCGATACCGCTTTGCGCCGTCAGGGTCAGTTGATCTCCTGTGATGCGCGTGGTGTCGTCAAGGTCATCCTCGATAGCCCCGGTTGCAGTCAAGGCAACGTCTCCGCCGGCCGTGACCGTCCTCACAACGATAGTGCCTCCAGCCGTCACAGCAACATCGCCGTTGCCGGCTGTCAGTTCCGCCAGGTTAACCGCGCTTTTTTCCCGGATAATAATTGACCCCGTGCCCGTTTCAGCCGTCAGCACGGCAATATCGGTATCAAGGTTGATATCGTCTTTGGCGGCATTGACGGTCAGAGTATTGGCCGTCACATTCATTGACAATCCATTGTCGTCGATGACGGCGCCGCCCCGGCTGATCAGGGTAACATCATTCACCCCCGCAGTATCGGTTATCTCTTTCTGAAGCACCAGGTTGCCGGTTGTATCCAGAGTTATATCGCCGGCTCCGCTGACACCGCTCACACCGTCAACAGTGGTTATATTAAGAGGAACATCACCATTATCGTTTCTAATGAACACACCGCCGTTGCCGCCGTCAGCGGCCAGGCGATCCACCTTGGTGGCTATGCCGGTATTGCCGCCGATACCGTTGTCGGCCACGGCCAGCAGTTCCGGTGCTATCAGCAATCCACCCCCATCAAGGATGGCACCACCGGTTGATTCTATCTTAATCAGGTCGTTACCGACTACCTGCCCAATAACGTTTATATCACCAGCGGCATTGACCAACACCTGGGAGCCTGCCCCGACGGAACTTATATCTCCAAGGCCGAGCTTGCCGGGTGATTCCAGATAGACGCTGCTTTGGTTGTAGGTCATTATATTGACTTTAGCGGCCTCTATTCCCAGAGGCTGTGCGGCCGTGCCGATGACGTTATTTATCTGGGCCGCCGCAATCGCCTGCAATTCTACCACACCGGCATGATCCTCAGCGATAACGGCGTTGGCATAGGCCGTCTGCGCCACACCAAGAGATGCTTGCGCGGCGGCAGACATCTGCGTGGCCATCATCTGGTCCTGAGTCGCCGCCCACAGGTTGGCGGCAGCGGCACTCATATCACCTTCCAGGCCACTAACCGTATTCTCATATTGATCGTAAACAACTTGAAATGCAAATAGTGCCAAATCGGCAACAGAGAAGGCTACATCGACCGCCTCGGCAACCACAGATGCCCCGCCGTCTCCCGTCAACGGGATTGCCTGCGCTCCTGCCCCGATCAAACCGGCAACATCAGAGGCCACCTGCAGCCCTGTTTTCACACCCTGCAGGACTGTCAGAGTAATATACATCGCCAGTAAAGTATCATTGGCGGAATTAAAGGCGGATTCTTTCGATGAAAAATCGGATTGAGCCACGTTTCTCACCGTGCCGGCCTGCATGGCCAAAGCAGTCAATGTAGCGCTGTTGATACTCCAGGTATCCATAATCGTCTGTTTGGCGGCGGCCTCGGCTATGGCGGCGTAATATTCGGCGGTGGCCTGCTCCCGGATAAGTTCGGCTTCCTCAGCCGTCGGTGTCTTGCCTATCAGAGTAGCTATGCCGGCAATTATGTTGGCTTCCGAGCCATTACCATCCAGAATAATGCCGTTTCTTGACTCAACCCAGACATCGCCCACGTTGTAGCCTGCATCGAGCCTGCCGATGGTGATATGGGAATCGGCCTTGAGAGTGATCGAGCCGCCATCCGTTGTGATCAGGTTTCCGGCCACGATAACCGCGCCGCTGCCCGGGCTATCCCATCCGGCCAGAAGGGTGATCGAACCGCCTCCGGAAGCGTCGATAGTATCATCCTGATTTAAAAAGACTATGTCGCCCGTACTGGCTATAAGCGTCAGCGATCCACCGGCATCCATGGTGATGGTGGAACCGCCATTATCGAGAACGGTTATCTTGTCGGCCACTATCTTGACAACGCTGCTGCCCTTACCGACAAGTGAATCGGCAGTGATAGCCAACGGCCCGTCATTGGCCGCCGCAACTCCGACACCGCCGCCGTCGGCGGAAAGGAAACTGGTTTCGAAGATCAAAGGATCGGCTTCCGTGCCCAGGCCCCCGGGAGCGACTATCTCGAGCGATTTAGCTTTGACGTTAGGCCTGGCCTCTCCGTCGGCCCTGCCGTCGGTGATCGCCCCCTCCTCGCTCTCCAGGCGCACACTGTTTCCCACAGACTCGACCGTTCCCAGGCTGATATTCTTTCTGGCGGCAATATCAATATTGCTGCCGGACCCGCCGGCCTTGGCCGAAGTAAGCTTCAAGTCCGCATCGCCCGGCTGATAGATGAATATGCCGCCATTGGTGCTCTCTATCACCAGTTCATCGACAGCTATCTCCACTTTATCAGCCGACGTGCCTATCTTTCGCCCTGTCAGATCAGCCTTGATAGCCGTAATATTGACCGTATCACCGTTGCCGTCGATGATATCGCCTCCGGCCACAAGGGTAATGGCCTGTCCTCCGGCCAGTAATTCACCGATGGTCATGCTGCCGGTAGAGGATATGGCTATATCTCCGCCCGTGGCATTGGCCTTCAGGCTGCTCAGGTCACGATTGTTTGCCAGAAAGATGCCGCCGTTGTGGCTGACGGCATCCAGACCGGCAACATTTGTTTCAATGGCATCGCCGGCCGCACCTATGGCCACGCCGGCATTGAGAACGGCGGAACTCCCGGTGATGTTGACGGCGCCGCCATTGCCGTCGATCAGGTTGCCGGCCGTCTGCAGGTATATCTCACCGGCAGCCGCTACCTGTTTCAGTGTCATGTCACCGGCGTCATTAGTCACCCTGATGCTGCTGCCCGCTCCGGAGGCTGTTGCCGTCAGAGTAACAGCAGTCGCTTCAGAGATAAATATGCCGCCGTTTCCGGCCGTAAGTATAAGTTCATCAACATCCGTTGCCACGGCATTGTCCGTAGTGCCTATATACGTTCCCGCTGTCAGCGTGGCTGTTCCGGCCGTAATGGAACCGGCTCCGGCGGCATTTTTTATTGCCCCGGAGGCGGTCAGCACCAGATCGGCAGAGCCGATATTGACCCCCTGCTGCACTATATCGCCACCGGTATTGCTGAAGGAAAGCGCCATATCCGGCATGGCCGGCAGCGTTAAAAGACTGGAGGCGGCCGTAAAGGTAAGCGCCCCGCCTGCGAAATTGACGGTTACGTTGCCGTTATTCGTTGACAGAGTAACCTCTGTCAATCCATCCTGCTCATTGATATAGATGGGAGCGCCGACATTGCCGACCACAGCGTCAAGCTCATCCACGCTGGTATCAATATCCGCATCAGCCGCACTGGTGCCTATACCTGTAGCTGCCCGCAAAACCGCCTTGTCGGCAGTTATGTTCAGCGCTGTTCCATTGTTGTCGACAAGCCTGCCCTGTTTGCTTTCCACCGTCACCGTGCCGCCGCTGATAGTTCCAAGACGCACGTCACCGGCATTGCTGATAATGACAACATCATTTTCATCGCCTGCGGCCGTAATGGCACCAACCGTGACTTTACCCGCATCCGTGATGAAAACGCCTCCGTCAGCAGCAACGGCGTTGATCGTCTCCACCATGGTCTCCAGGGGATTGGAATCCTGGCCAACGGCCCCGCCGGCGCTGAAGTTCAGCGTCCGGGCGATGACATCGGTTTCGTGCTGCTGATTGTCATATATATTTCCGCCGGCAGTGATATTGGCCGTACCGGGAGCGGTGACGGTGCCAAGCAGTATATCTCCTCCGGCGTTTAACGTAACACCGTTTGTACCCACTGTGCCGGAGCTATCGATAACCACATTACCAAATTCGTTTTTGAAGGCTGTCTTGCCATCCTGCCTGGCGTTAAGGTAGTTGACAATGACCCCGTCCTCTTCGGTTATGAAGATACTGCCATTATCTGTAGCAGCCGCCAGCACAACAACATCCGTCTTCAGGTTATTGCCGGATGTGCCGATGGCCCCGCCTCGTATACCCCCGACCGTATCTTGAGTAGTGGAGAGAGTAGCGGCATAGGCGGTGATATTATTCCCGGGCACGGCAGCCGCAGTGATATCTCCGCCTACAGCCTCCAGGATCACGGTACCTGTTACGTCTCCTGTCCCCGACCAGGTGGATACGGTGCCCAGTTCCACACCATCCGCCATATCCTTGACGATGATATGACCGCCGTCCGTCTGAGCATTCAGCGTATCGGCGTCCACTCTCAGCGCATTCCCCTCCGTGCCGATGGTGGCGCCGGCTTTCGCTACGCGCATGTTCAACGTCCCGGCGGTGATATTGGTAGTGCCGGCAGTTGCTCCGTCGCTAATTGTATCGTAGGAGTCGAGCGTTACTTCTCCGCCGTCGCTGACGATATTGGAGATGGTCATGCCGCCGGCATTAACGTAGTCGCCCGACCCGCTCCTGGCTACCGTCATGGCAATGTCCCCGGTGCCGGCATCAATGGTAGTGCCCGTCGCCATAGTAATACTGCCGATGCCGGCCGGATCACGATACCCCATATCGGAGTTCGGCTCATTGGCCGTAAGATATACTGACCCATCATCAGTTGTTATATCGGCGTTGATCAGGACCGAACGACCCGCCTGCATGGCAAGAGTGGCACCGGCGCCGTTGAGAGTAAGGGCTTCGTCTACGACGACATCATCGCTGGCCTTGATGTCAACAGTTGCATTACCGGCAATATAGCCCCCGGTATTGAAGGTACCGCCGACCACGACATCGTCTTTGGAATTAATAACAATACGGCCTCCGTTGGCTCCGGCTTCACCGGCGGAGACATCTATAGTGCCGTTGGTGACAACATCTCCCTCTTCGCGTCCTGAAAGCAGGACCATGCCGTCGGCATCGGTCATCGATTTGGCTTCTATAATGCCGCTGTTGTTAACCGCCGAAGCGATAATATCCCTGGCCGTACTTCCGGTCAGGACAACATTCCCGCCGTTGCTTCGGATAGTGCCCGTGTTGCTGACGGCAGAGCTGAGCGGATTGCCGTCAGAACCGATTACCTGGTCAAGCACCTTGCCTGAAACCTCATATGTTATCAGACCGCCGCCATCAAAATTCATGGTAAAAGCGTTGCCGGAGCCAAGAAGAACCTGACCCAACTGGGCGACAATCAGTCCGGAGTTGAGAACGCCCGGGGCTACCAGATAGACAAAGCCGTGGTCATCAACCGTAATAGTGCCGTTATTGACAACGTAGGAAGCAAGTTTGGTCGGATCCTGGGTAAAATCATATTTGCCGCTTAGGAAATCGTCATCACTGATATTAAACGTGCTGGCCATCAGGCCGGCCACGTCGATACTCGAGCCTGCTCCAAAGAGGATACCGTTGGGGTTTAACAGAAATATGCGCCCGTTGGCTGTGAGTTGGCCAAGAATGTTGGATGGAAGCGCACCGATAACGCGGTTGAGCGTCACGGAATCCGCACCCATCAACTGGTTGAAGTTCACCTGCTCGCCGGCACCAATACTGAAATCGTTCCAGTTTATGATAGCCTTGTCAGTGGCCTGGGTGATATTGGTATTGCTGCCATCGGTGACGATGGTCGCAGCCCCGGACCCGGGTACGACAGTCCCTCCTGTAGGCGCCGCCTGGGCCACCAGTGGCTGCAGGCACAGAAACAGAAAGAAAAACGTATTAATCCATGCCAGACGCCTGAGAGTATTGCGGCTCCAGCAAAGACTTCCATGATACAATGCCACTGAGCGCTTGTTCTTCATAATATTTACACCCCTTAAAACGGTTTACACATTTATAACTTATTAATCAAAAACTATATACGGTCTGCGCATATAGAAGAGAATCGTTGCCCGTATTCTGCCCCAGCGGCACGCCCCAGTCCAGGCGAAGATCCAGGCTATCAAGGACGCTGGCTCTAATACCCAGCCCCATCCCGCTAAGACTCTGCGTATTCTCCTGGCCCAGGAGAGGCTTCTTGATATGAATCCGGCCATGGTCGACAAACATAGCCAACTGGTAGCGATTGTCAGGGGAAAGCGAAAGGCGGCCTTCCAGATTAGCCGTGAACCCGTCATCGCCCAGGTAGGTTGACTGGACATGGCCGCGCACGGAATTGGCGCCGCCGATGGACCACTGTTCGCCGGCTACCAGCGGCAGGAAGCTATACTGCCCGGACAGGCGGCCGATCAGGTAAAGGTGAGAGTTGACGCGCTGCACCCGGGTCAGATCTGATGTTACTTTGGTGAAGTCATTATCCGCCCGCGCAAAACTGCGGCTGGAAAGCGTGGATTCGCTGGGCATGCCGCCAAGGCTCTCTCCAAGTCCCTGATGCACGCCAAAGGAGTAGAATGTACGGCCCAGGCCGTCCCGCGTATCAACATTGTAAGCCAGCCTGAGTTTACGTATCTGATCTTTGCTGGTCGTTACCCCCAGCATCGACTGCTCGGAATCTCTGGATTCCAGCCAGGCTTCATAGCCCTTTGATGCCGCGGCTGTCAGGAGATGAGGATAGGCAAGGCCGATACCCCAGGCCATATTGTCTCCCTTGATATCCAGAACGGCAAATTCCCGGGCCACCTCAAAACGCCCCCCGGAAGCAAATGTTTTAAGTTGCAGCCCCCTGGAGCCCAGAGGCATCACATGGCTGATCTGCCCGTAATTGGTGTAACCGGTTTCGGGGGTAACATTGACACTCAGATCAAGGGCATCACCACGACCGCTCAGGTTTGGGAAGAGCAGCTTAGGCATCAGCCTGTACCGGTCCGTACTCTTTAAATCGAAATTGTTTATCTCCAGAGTGCTTTGCATCTCGTTCTGTTCGGTCACTTCTATAGTCACGTCGGTAGTGCCTGTATCCTTGCCGGCCCGGAGTACTGAACTGACCTTTATGCCGGAGGACTCATTAAGAACCCGTAGCGCCCGCTCGATATCCTGCCTGCGTATCGGCTTTCCCGGCTGCACGGCGGACATGGCCCGGCGGATATATTGCTCGCCGCAACGTTTGTTGCCAACAATGTTGATCTGCCCCAGCTTGCCCTCAAAGACAAGAAATTTAACGGCACCGTCCTTGTTTTTAATATCCTGTTGTGGAATCAAGACCTGAGCCAGAAAGTAGCCCTGGTCATGATAGTAAGCAGCCACCCGGGCAGCCAGCAGCTTCAGGTCAGCCAGGGAAAGCTGCCTGTTAAGATCCGCAGCGATAATTCCGTTAAGCTGTTTTTCATTAAAGACGCTCTGGCCCGAGAAAAGAATACTTCGCACCAGAACTCGCGGCCCGTCAGCCGCGGCAGCAGCCGGAGAAGCCGGCTTCACGGGGGGAACAGGGGCGTTACTCAGCTCTTTTACAGCCGCCGAATCTCTCTTTTCCTGTTCAGCTTCCTTTTGGCCGGGTACCTGCGCCAATGCTGTTCCGCAGATGCAAACGATCAGACTTAATGACAGCAGGAAAGGTCTTCCTGCCGAGAGAAACCCTCTCCGGATATTCAGCAACATACGCTTTCCCCCTCATACCGCTTTCATAATGCCCAGGCCTGCACATTAGTTTAATCAAAGCTGCCTGGGCACACAAGAAAAGATCAAAAAGTTTCTCTATCCCTTTTTCATGGCAGCGATGATACTGTCAGTAATGTTCAGCGCTGCTGCAAAGAACGGGAGTGATTTCTTGTCCACTACAATATCAAATTTATTATCTTTGGCATACTTCTGAATGGCAACGGAAATCTCGTTAAGCCTTAATTGCATCTGCTCTTTGTTTTCCGCCGTCAGTTGCTGGTTGGTCAATCGAGTGAACGTGACTATCTCCGTACTCAAGTCCCTTATCTTCTTCTGCTCTTCCTGCTTCACTTTATCCGTCATAGTGGCGGCGCCCTTCTGATACCTGTCAGCCAGGACCTTCAGTTCCGCCTGCTTCTTCGACAGTTCGATTTCCAGGTCCATACGCTTCTTCTCAATCTGTTCACTGGAAGCTTTCGCCTTATCATAAGCGGCATATATCCGCTCGACGTCAACAACACCGATTTTAACAGCTTTATTAGTATCGGGCTCAGCCGCTACCGCAGGATGTCCGCTGAACCATACCGCGCTCAGCGCTATCCCCAGCAGCAACGCCAGCTTCGACAATGAAATCGGCCGTTTCTCCAAACCGCAATACTTGCACATCTTCTGACGCATATCCATGGTGTCCTCCCGGCAATCAGCCATTATTACTGCACAAAGCCCAAGTCAAACAACAAGCAAAAATCGTTACATTTTTCGCAGTTAGTCCTAACCGGCACAGCGACCTATAATTAATTTATTGTATATTACAGCGCTGTGAACGTCAACCAAAAGTTAAGGGATTGCTCTCACGCTTCCTGCCCCTGTTTCGTTGCTATGTTAAGCTTTCCTGCAGAAAATCGATTGCGTTCATCAGCATCCCATCCGTTATCTCATGGCCGCGGTCCGGCTCCTCATGAACAAACACGGATTGAGGCAATCCCTCTTTCCGGCAACGCTGCTCAATAGCATCGGCAAAAGCCCGGTACATCGGCTCCGGGGTGCCCTCATCCAGTGCTCCCCAGCCAAAGAACAGCTTTCG
>JAQVUQ010000088.1 GCA_028699365.1 bacterium
TTATGGGCTGGAACCTGAAAATACCCGTGCCTGACGAGATAGATGCGGAGAAGCTGGCCGACGGCTTGAAACGGCACCCAGTCATACAGAAGCATCTGACCTGCAATTTCGAAGCATGTGCTCTGGTCTGTCCTTTATCCAGGCAGGCAAATCAAAGAAATTAAAGCAACTGATGATTGCCTGTCAGGTCACTGCCCAGGTTCCTGAAGATTGAAGTGGAAATCGGGAACTGAGAAACAAAGACTAAAAGAGAAGTAAGCCCCCCCTGCAGCTTATTGCAGGGGGGGCTTGTTGGTATCCGTTTACGCTTGTTATGCCTGAGCTCTACGCTCTACTTACAGTAAGCAAGAAGCACTCTCCGGGATATATCTGCATCTTGCCGCAACTGCACAAGCCATCCTGCACCGGGATATATCTATCGGACAACAATAGGGGAATACCATAATCTTGTATGTCTATATCGCCTTTGTCGGTTGAGCTGTAATGTTGCAATTGTCTCCAGGCAGCATAGGTATTATGTGCTCTGGTATAGCCTACTAAACGTACATGTGCGCTATTGAGATCATCCGGTAGGTTTATCACTTTTATTTCCGTAGTCGACGGGAGTGCGTTGTTTGCAGGATCAGGATCATGATGCCAGAACAGCACGCGTAATGTGCCATCCATTACTGTTGATAGTGCATCGATATTATTAGTATCTACCATCCGGTGCACATGGCAAATATCTCCTCTTAATTCCTTCAAAAGCCGATATGCACCCATTACCGGTCTTTCGGTTCCAGAGTAGTTGAAGAGCGTACGCTGGCCATTGAAGTCAACTCTGGAGGCAGGCTGTGTTTCCCACGTCCATTCTGAAAAGCCCCAATAAATTAAAACATCAAAATGCAAGTGCAGCAATTCTTTGATAAACTTCAGGGTAAAGGCTGCGGCATGCAAATCGTTACGATATGTCACCGGAAAAGTTTGAGAATCTTTAGCTCCTCCCCAGGTGATTCCCCATTCTGTCAGCAGCATGGGAATATCCAAGGGACAGTACCGAGTTACAAGGTTTTTAATTTCCAGCAAGCGGCTTAAACTGTTAGCCATATTAGGTGCTCTATCCGGAGAATTGGAGTAGAGATGAATAGAGATAAAGTCAAGAGGAGAGCTATTGCTGCCATTGGCGAAATTTGTACCATGATAACAGTGTTTGATAAACTCACGAAGAAAAATTGTATTGCCTGCCATGGCAGGGCCGCCGACTTTCAGTTGATCGCAGGCATCCTTTACGCCCTTGACCGTCCAATCATACATCAGGCAATAATCGTCGATACAATTCTGCATGGAGCGCCTATACCCGTGTAGCGGCTTATATCCGGCCCAGAAATGATGGTCTGGTTCATTCCAGAATTCGAAGTACCAGCTTGCCACCTCGTCTTGACCGTAATTGCGAATGAGAAAGTGGACAAATTTATTGACAAAAGCCGACCAACCTTGCACATTGCCTCCAAAGCCTAGAGGGTGGTCTTTATCAGCGAATGCATCCGGAATAATGCTCAGTTCTATAATAGGCTTGATCCCGGCATCCAGTATGGTATCAATACACTTCCTTTGGTCTTCAAAAGCTTGCCAGTTTGCCAATTCGGTCTCGTTATGCCTGAATATGCCATGGCAGCGTATCCAGCGAAAAGTATCCAATTCCTTTAACTTTTGCCATACCGGGCGCAATTGCGGCAGAAGGATGTCAAAGAAATTATCAAAACCGAATCCGGTTCCCGGACGATTGAAAGTCCATTCGGTCTCGGAACAATCGACACATAATTCTTCTGTGTAAGTATTTTTATGGAAGTTTATCAACTCCTGTTTGTCAAGCATGGCGAGTTCCACATTAACCTCCTGATTGCTAATAATAAGATCATTGAACATTACCTGGGAGCAGCAGTTGATTCCCTGATAATAATGTCGGGAGGTAACAACTCTGTTCCTTCCGGGACAGAACCTTTCTGCAAGGCTTCAATAAGCTTGCGTACACCACGGCGGCCAATCTCCTCTAAAGGCTGCCTCACAGTAGTCAGTGGCGGGTGCCAGTGGTCTGCAACCGGCGGATCATCAAATCCGACCAGGGAGACGGTTTGAGGAACGGATATGTTTTTCTCTTTCAGGATATTAGCTATTGTAATCAATGGCATTTCCGCTGGAACAAAGAAAGCCGTGGGTAGTGGAATATCGTCTATCCACTTACTGTATTGAGAATGAGCGGTCTTCTGCTCATTTGGCTCCCAGAAAGCATGTATCCATCTTGGGTCCGGTTTTAATCCCAGTTCACCGGTGATCGATTGAAAAGCATGCAGCCGCTGCGCTATGTCCACGCTGTTATTGAACATATTAGCGCACATAGCGATATCCTTATGTCCCAGGGATACCAGGTGCTCGACCACCATCTTAACGCCCAGATAGTTATCAACGTCAACGCAAGGCAGAGCCTTGTTGTTGAATGAAGCGGATACGCAGACAAATGGGATATGCTGCTGATATAAATCCAGCATGACAGCTTCTTCTTGTAAGCTGGAGGATAACATCAGTAAGCCATCAACGTTAGCATCCTTAAAAAATTCTGAATATTTATCCGTCTCAAGCCGTTGGAATATGACTTTGGCGCCTATATCGCAGGCTTCATTAAAAATCCCATTGAAAACAGGTCCCCAGTAATTATTCCTTTTATTGACATCATTATTACCGATGTTAATACATATCAAGGGCCCGGAGGAATTCCGGCGTTGTTGTATTTCATCCGAGATGAATGTTCCTTTCCCTCTGATGGTTGCCAGCCAGCCATCTCTGACAAGCTCCATAATTGCTCGGTCAACCATTGGCCTGCTTGCGTGCAATTTGTGGCATAAACCTATGCGATCAGGCATTCTTTCTCCACTTTGGAGATCGCCTTTTTCGATATTCTCAATAACCATTTCCTTGATTTGCAGATAGAGCGGCTTGATATCATATCTGTCAAACTCTCGATACAAGGTTATAGGCATTTCAATTACCTGCTTTCCAACAACTTATAGTAATAATTGTAGTTTGCAATGGGTATATCGTAGTCTATGGAATGCGTGCCGATTATAACTCCACCATCTTGCGCGACTTCAATAACCGATTTCACGTTCCGTTCTATATCCTGGCGTGTTCCCTTGGCAAGCACATGTATGTTACATATCCCGCCTATCAGGGCCAGCTTCTTTCCATATTTGGCCTTAACTTCCGGCACAGTCATTCCTGCCGACGGGTTCACCCCTTGTAAACCGGTAAACCCGGCCTCGATAAGCAAGTCAAGGAGCGGCAGACAGTTGCCGTCACAGTGGAGTATAACGTTACTAGCCCCCAGGCTTTTCCAGTACCCGATCACTCGCTTGTAAGGCTCCAGGTATACCTGCTCGAAGGTATCCGGGCTTATTACTGAAGATTTGTTGTTGCCTAATTCATCGTAAACCCATATAGCTGTGTCCCAGGTATCTGTCGTTTCCAGCGCTTTGGCTCCGACATCGCCGAGAAAGCCTGACAGCCTATCTGCCAGGGAACGTGCAAACCCCTTATCTTCCATCAGATCGATCAGTAGTTCGAACTCTCCCCGCAGATAGTAGCTGGACATAAAAAGGCCCATTACTCCGGTTACCGGACAGAAGCGCTGTGCGGCCTGCCTGGCCCGGTCCTTATAGCCGGCAATATTATCCTGAGTCCAGGGG
The DNA here is from genome assembly GCA_028699365.1 of bacterium. Taxonomy (GTDB): domain Bacteria; phylum UBP13; class UBA5359; order UBA5359; family UBA5359; genus UBA5359. The sequence goes on from JAQVUQ010000088.1 coordinate 3,720, forward strand.
TCTTCCCAAACAAGAGTATCCAAAGTTTTCTTCTCATTAAGGGCCACTTCCATTACCTCGAAGAATGTGCCGGAATGGCTGCACCTCTGCAGCCTGTTCCAACTGTCCCGGTGGAAGAAGGTATCCGTGCCCGTTTCCTCGGTGCTCACGCGACTTGTGAACGGTCCTTCCTGCATGGCAAGGATAGAATCAGAACCGATATCTGTCTCTGGGTAATAGTCATATATATTTACGCTCTCGCCCGGACTGCACTCTCGCCGCCATTTCTCGATATACCCAGGTAAAAACACTTCGTAGCGTGGTACTCTGTCCGGTTTGTGGTGGCTCAATGCGGCCTTGACTCTCTCTTGTATGGTAATTGCATTCACATTTTTATCCCCATTATTTCTTTCTCTGCTTGCATATCCGGAGCAATACCGGGACTGCCGTAAAGCTATATATACCAGTTATTAAAGCATATATAGGCTATATATGTCAATTAAATGTTTGCAAACCAATATTAATGTCAATAATATGTTAGATAATATTGACATTAACAGATATGATGATTATACTACTTGTAATAGCTTCGCTAAGAGAGAGGATGCTTTATGAAAGGAAGGTGTAGTATGCAAGGTGTCTTGTATAAAGACAGGCAAGGTGGAGAGACTTTAGGGACTATATATTATAAAGATATACGGCGTTGGAAAGGTAGAGCGGCGTTACTTAAAGAGAATGGGTTTACGCTTATGGAATTACTAGTTGTTATAGCAGTCATAGCAATTCTCGCATCAATACTTTTTCCTGTGTTCAATAAGGTAAGGGAGAAAGGTAGGCAAGTGACCTGCCAGAGTAATCTTAGACAGATAGGGATGGCTATGTTGATGTATGCACAAGACTATGACAGCTGTTTACCCATGTATCAATCCGGTGGTTACTTTTGGTATTTCAGATTAAGCACCTATTTGAGTCGGCCATTAAACCAGGCTGTAGGAGTAAATTACTTGATATGCCCTTCTCTAGATAGTGAGAAAGAAAAAACTTATGGGGTTACAGGTACAGTATCTTATGGAGCTAACTACGGAAATGTATTCAATACCACCAAACCTTGTGGCGTGGATGAAATTTCGCTCAAGACTTTTCTTGTTGGAGACGCTGTAGGTACCAACATTTATAGTCCAAAGACTTATCCCTTTAAGGTTGATAGCGATGGTGATGGCATCAATGATACGACTGCAACTTGGTCCCTTCCATACAATCGAATGATAACTCGGCATAACGGGGGGGCTAATTTCGTTTTTGCAGATGGCTCTGTGCGCTGGATAGCTCTTAGCAAATGGTTGGCTAATAGTGATGATATCTGGGGACCGTAGCATATCTAACCGTTGTCATATATGGAAATGCCTTGAACAGGAGGAGAAAATGAAGAGGCGTGGATTGTTGCTAAAAAACGCAAGTGCGTTCTGGGCCGCATTATTTGTCATGATTACTTGCAGGTCTCACTTTTGTCTTGCGGCTGATTCTTCTTTAAAGATTTATCCTCCACCAAAGGAAATTGTACGGACAGGTGAGGAGATGGCTCTTTTTAACCTAAGCGGAGAGCCGATTTGTGCCATTGTCACTGGAGATAAGCCAGATCAAAAAACTTCTTTAGGAATTGGTGAGATCAATAATAGATTGCAAGATACTTGTGGAAAAGAGTTGCCGGTTATTCAAAGCGGCAGCAGCGCTGTTAGTAAATATGATAACTTGATTTATGTAGGTATGCCAAGTAAAGATTCCTTTGGACACTTGATGAAGCTTTTTTCTATTGATCTTAGTGCTATGCGATATGCTAATCAAGGCTATAAGATCAATTTTGGTAAAAACGGGGGGAAGCAGATTGCAGTAATCTGTTCTCGCGGAGAATTGGGTGTCTTATATGCCTGCCTCACCTTTTGCTCACTTATTAAGCAGGATCCGCAGGTGCCAAAGGTAATTTGTGCTCAGATAGACGATTGGCCTGATTTCAAGTATCGTTGTGTGTCAAAGTTAGGGTTTATGTACGGTTACAGGAAAGCATTCGGATTCTTCGGTTCTCCAAACCTTGCTGGGGGGACCATGTTGACACGTGAATTAATCGATGAGTTGCTTCATCTAAAGATTAACATGGTAAATATAGACATTGACCGCCCAGTCCCGGGTAGTGTAATTGATGAATACTGTGCAGGAGCTTCAGACCAGATAAAATGGATAGAAGAAATGTCAAAATACGCCAGGGATAGAGGCGTTGACCCCTTTCTCATTACTTCAACTTGTATAGATAGCCAATTGAAAGGCAGTGGGAGTGCCCCCAAGGCTGAAGGCAACGTTTGTGTCAGTATAGACTCATCATGGCGTATAACTGAATATTGCTGGAGCAGGGATGATCTTCTCGTAAAAAGAGCGGAAAAAGTTGCTGATTACGTAAAGCAAATGAAGATATCGAGCGTTTTTCTTCATACGGTAGATGCATATAATCAGAAATGGGAAAAACGTTGTAAACAATGCCGCGAACGTTTTGGAGAGGATCAGGCGGCAGCGCAAGCCCATGTCTTTTCAATTTTTAATCAAGCTATTAAAAGAAAATGTCCGGATGTGAAGATAATTATGGTACCACGGCCGTATCAAGGTTATGATATTGACCTCCCAAATAATAAGTGGTTAAAAGACCGCTTGGAAAAAATATCGTCGCGAATACCTGAAGATCTATATATGGCAGTTACGGCGGGAACCAAGAACAGTATTTATTCCTGGAAAAAGAACTTGAGAAGGCCGTTAGTTTACTGGCTGAATACTGGAAGTCACCTTGATAATGATGGGTGGTTCCTTGGTGATCCTATGCTCGGTTTTATAAAAAACTACTACTATGCGAACAGCAACGGTATGACCGGAGATACGGATATAATGATGATAAGTGGTGCTACCAATCAGTTGCAGCGTTCCTGGGCGGCTTGTGCTGCCTGGAATGTGAATTATCCACTTGGTTGTAAAAGCATTGAAAGCAATCGGATATATAAGATTCCCAATAGAGAAAACTGCAGCACAGAAGATGAAGTGTATAACGGGAAGGGAACAATAGACCAATGGGTTTGGGGCTATAATGGCAAAGATTTTGATTGGTTTGATGTGTATAAGGAGTTTTTAAACGATGTCGTATTTCGAGAGACGCTAAAAGAGTTGTGCTGTGAAGTGTATGGGAAATCCGCAGGAGGGATGCTTGTCGATGCATACTTATCGGGTTACTCAGGAAAATATCTGCTCAACCCTCTAGGCGAAACATTTCGATCCTTCTCCAACTCTAATTATAACGCTTATAGCAAAAGCACCTCGAAGGCCATGGGTGAGTACTATAGCAGGATTAGCCAAGCAGATGCCGGTTTGTCGGGTTTATCTAAGCTCAGAAACGCAGATTTACCCGTGAAACAAAGCGTTTTATCCGAGATATATAAAGTTGCAAGCATAATTAAAGAGGCAAAAGCCAAAAGTTTCCTATGGTGGGGATTGTTGAGCTTAAAAGAAACGTTAAATGATCCGGTGGAATTACAAGCAATATCCGAATTTTGTGACCGCCAATCCAAGGAACAATTAAAAAGCGTTTGTGACTTTTACGATGAACTCCCTCTTAACGCAGCAAATTTGATAGGGGCCAAAAGACAAAAAGCCGATTTCATAAAATGGTGTGACGGTATGAGAGAGAACTATGACATAATACTGGGGATAGTTTCCAAAGATACCCGAGCTAATAAGATACGGCAAAAATACGAAGGTGGTAAAATTCGTGTTGCCGTCTATAACCCTACTAGCCGGGGGGGGAAGGTTTATGGATATAAAGCTTTATGCGGTACTCTGACTTGTATGCCCGAGGTGGAAGTTTCCTATGTTGATAGGATTTCCAGAGAAATCCTTGCTCCCTTTCACTGTCTTTTTATCCCGGATCTCAAAAAGCTAGGGGATGAGGAAAAGAAGGATGAATTCTGCAAAAGTATAAGAGAGTTCTGTATTGGTGGAGGTAATGTATATCTACAGCACGACTCGGTCGGGTTTCACCGCTTCGCTTTAGGTATGCCTCTTTTTCCGGAGTTTGTAGCTGCGACGGATATAGAGAATGGGGAACAACTCGTAGTTGCGTGTGATCATCCGCTGGTGAAAAATCAATTGGTGGGAAGCGCTGTAACACATATGTACTATGATCGCATATTGCTGCGTCCAGGTGAGTTAGGAGAAACGGTTTTGACTAATGCCAAAGGGGCTCCGGCATTGCTTGCAGGGCATATCGGTAGCGGCAAAGTTGTGTTGGATGGAACGATTACCTATAATAGATCCGGAAATCCCGGTGAAGGTGAGGTCTCTGACGCTAACGAGATTAACAAAGCTTTGATATCCAATGCGATAGCATGGTTTTGCCAGAAGCAAAAAGAGAAGATGGTTTTGGAGGTTTCCGATATTCATGTTGATAGAGTGGTACAGCCTGACGCTATACATTTCATGCTTATATTAAGGCCACGACTACTGTTCGATAAACAGCTTAGTAAGGAAAAGGTCTCTTTCAAGATAGCTTTTGCAAACGAGGAAGCGCATAATAATACTACTGTAAAGAAATGGGATGAGGTAATAAGCGGGAATACATGGCAACCGCTTGAAAAGTTTGTAAATATTGATCTTGCCGTAGATCCGAAAGGAAAGCTTCTTTTAATAGAGGTTAGAGACGGAAACGGTGATACTCTTGAGAGAAAGTACAGAGTTTTCTGAAAAAGAAAGGAGCCTGAAGAAATGCTTACTAGAACGATATTAGTGGGTGTATTGTTACTCCTTAATGGACTTAACAGCGTCACCTTTGCCGAGAGCATAAAAAGGGATAAAGAGATCGGTGTAATAACCTATCGAGAGTACAAGACCAAATGGTCTGATGGGCGGTTTCACGATGCTGTGGATTTACGTCTTTTGAACTTTACTAAGGAATTAGGCTTATCCTCTGAAGAAATAAGCGTAAACCTGTTTTTGCAAGATGGAGCACCTAAGATAAACGAATATAAGAGAATTTTGATAGCAGCAAGAGCCCATTCCTTCTCACTCGAGATGTACCAAGGGATGAAAGAATATGTAGAAGAGGGTGGATTACTTATCACAAACAGTTCTTTGCTGTTCGTCGATATCAATAATGATTATAAATTTGACGACCAGGACCTAGTCAGGAAAGAAGGTCAGGAATTTACAGGTGTATTTGGATCTGCATGGTGTGATAGATCGGAAGAGCGG
>JAQVUQ010000089.1 GCA_028699365.1 bacterium
CGCACTTCTGCGCCTGACTTGCAAACAGACCTGAACCCTCTGCGCCTTTGTGCCTCTGTGCCTTTGTGCCTTTGTGCCTTAATATGATTATCAGAACAGATAGAGCAAAGACTACACCGGCGGCAACCGCACCGAACTTCAGCCCGGCGATATAAGCGGCCAGTGCCCCGGCCAGCAGCGGCCATATATAGTCGGCTGCCTGCGCCCGGGCCGGCGGCTCCGGTTCACGCAGCTTCGCCCGCAAAACTTCCGCCTGATCGCGAGCGACAACGGCCTCCTCACGGGCGGACAGGAGACCCTCTATCTCCTTTTCCAGAACGGACAGTTCCTCTTCTGCGGCGCAGACCGCTTTAGCGGATAACGCCGCTCCGGCCTGCCTCAATTCATCCTCCAGCAGAACCGTCTCCCGCTCCAGGCCTCTTATCTCCTCATATATTCCAGCCAGCTTCACCCGGGATCGCAGACTCTCCAGTTGATCCAGTTCCTGCCGTTTGAAGCGGCCCTGCTCTTCAAGATCGTTCAGAGCCTCCAGATTCAACAGGCTAAGGATGGCTTTGCGCCTTTCGGAGGCGCTCAGCCCCTCCAGCCGCTCCAGCTTCTTCTGCTCGACGAAAACGCTGTTGAGAAAAGTCTGTCCGTCAAGGCCCAGTTCAGCCGTAATCCTGGAGCGAACGGCGCTTACGGAGGCTATCTCCTCTATCATATCTCCGGTATCGGAATATACGATCATACGAACGCGGGAGGGCTTGCCCCGCCCCAGGCGACGCTCCACCTGCAACCGCTTGTTCCCTACGGCCAGCGTCACGGAGACAACAGCCAGATTACTGTCGTAAGCGATAAGATCGTCCAGGGATCCCCTGTTCTCCTCCGTGACCAGCGGCTCTCCGAAGACGCCGAAGTAAACGGCCTCGAACAGGCTGCTCTTCCCGGCCTCGTTGCTGCCCTCTATCAGAAAGGTGCCCCGCTCCGGCAATTGGAGATCGACGCTGTGCAAACTCTTGAAATCGGATACGGCTATACGCCTTAATTTAATCATAACTCAGGCCTGCATCCCTCTCCATGTAACCTTGCCAGCGCCGTTTTCAGCGCTTCACCCACCAGCCTGCGTCCGGCATCGTCATGGCGTGAGGCTGTCATCTCGGCGGCTGCCCGGCGCAATTCCTCCTGGGGGTTCACGGATATATCCGCTGTCGGGAACTCCTCCTCGGCCAGGATCAGGCCGCTCAGGCCCAGATCAAAATAGAATGATTGCTCTGTCCCCCTGCGCCAGATTTCGGTCAGGCGCAGGCGATGATAAGCGGCACGGCTCAACGTGCCCTCGATATCTAGACGCAACATGGCTCCTTCATCGGCAATCTCTGACAGATGTTCAAGTATAATGGCGGTGGGATCGTCGCCGGCAAGGTCTTCGGCCGCTATTCTCAACCTGTGCATCGGCTGAGGTGTGAGTGTCACGAAATCGGTCTGTAATCCTCCGTTCTCTATCTCCAGCACCCAGAAGCCGGGACGGTTGCCGATCTCGCCGAAATCCAGTCTTTCCGTGGCTCCGGCTGAGATAACTGTCACCGCTCCCACAGTCTGACGAAAGGAGCGATGATTGTGGCCCAGAAGAACGATACCGGCGCCGCAGGCCGCCAGGCTCTCGCGTTTCACTACCGGCTCGCCGGCAACCCAGCCGTGATCGGCCAGGCTGTAGTGCATAAGCAGTACGGATGGAATATTATCGGAAAAAGAAGCCCCCTGCAACGGATCGTCGCCGGGTTGCAGCCTGGGGTCCGACGACAGGCCGCCGACGATTATTTCTCCGTGCCGAGTGGAAAGATGGACAGACTCCGGGCCATCGGCTCCGGCAAGATAAATAACGGCGTTGCTGTGGCTCAGTATCCGGTGGGGAGCCATACTTCCGGGCGCACCCGAGGATCTGGGCGTGTCGTGGTTGCCGCCGATCAGCACGGTCTGTATGCCGGCCGATTCCAGGCGCTTTATCTGGCCTGTCACAAAGGCGATCTCCACATTACGCGGGTCCGGCTGGTCGAAGAGATCTCCCCCTTGCAGGAAGAGGTCAACTTCGTTCTCAAGTGCATAATCCACAACCTGTGAGAAGGCAAGGCGCAAAGCCAGACGTCTTCTCTCCAACTGCGCCGGAGTCATGCGCGCATAATAACAGCCCAGGTGATTATCGGCGGTAAAAACGATTTTCATATGGTGATTCTAACTGAATTAAGGCATCTTGTCCAAGGCCAGGGTTTCCTACTCTACCTTCCCCATATCCAACAGGTGCGGAGTGATAAAGATTACCAGTTCGGAATCACGAGTGGTCTTGGTCCTGCTGGTGAAAAGGTTGCCGATCAGCGGCAGATCGCCCAGCAGAGGTATCTTTGTCTGACTGTTGAGTTCTTCGGACGATATCAGACCGCCGATGCTGATGCTCTGGCCGTCCTTGACCCGGATGCTGGTATCCACCCGGCGCTGGGACACTTCCGGCAACCCGTCGGCGGTAATTCCGGAGACATTGCTGACCTCCGGATGTATGTCCACGGTTATATCGCCGGAGGCACCGACCCAGGGCACTATTTTGAGAGTGGTGCCGGCATTGATGGTCTGAATGCGAGTGCTGATATACGTGCTGCCGGTCGTTCCCTGCTCGGTGGTTATCTTATAGTTCAACTGCTTGCCTACATTTATCAGCGCTTCGTAACCGTTCAGAACGGTAAGTTTGGGATTGGCCTTGACTTCGGCCTTACCTTCTTCAACAAGGGCGGTGATCTTGGCCAGCAGCTTCCTGTTCAAGCTGCCGGTGGAATCGTAATCCCCGATACCGCCTTTGCCGTCCAGGGTAAACTGGCCGTCGGAAAAATCAAAATCCACGCCCATATTCTTGACCAGGTTGCGATTGACTTCCACTATAAGAACATCTATGGATATCTGCGGCACCGGTGTGTCCACCTTGGCAATGAACTGCCTCAAGTCGTCTATCTGGTCATCGGTTCCGGTGAATATGATGGCGTTCTGGTCCTTGTTTATCTCTATATTGGTGGCGATCAGGTTCTTGGGCAGGATCTTCCTGATATCTTCAGCCTTGTAATACGATATACGGAATATCTCCGTCCTGATGAACATGGCGGCGGAAGGGCTGTTGGGCGACGGATCACCCACCAGATAAACTTCACCGTCTTTCTTGTAGACAAACCTGGATCCGGACAGGATCTTCTTCAGAGCTTCGTCGACCGTAACTCCGGTCAGCTTGATGTTGGCCAACCGGTCCTGGACGTTGCCGAAAACAACGATATCTTTACCGCTCTGCTCGCCGACGATCTGCAGAAGATCGGTAAGGTTTATATTGGTCTCCTCTATGGTGAGCTTCTCCTTGGGCGGACCGCTGCGGCGGTAGGCCTTCTGTTGTGCCCTGGTAGGATTGGGCATCTCCTTATCCACGATGATGAGACCGTTATCCTGTCTATAGAAAAGGCCGTGTGCGGAGCATACCGCCGTAAGTGCTTCCTCAAGAGATACGTCTTTGATCTTGAAACCGGTCTTGCCTGTTACCTGAGCGGTAGGCACTACGTTAGTTCCCGCTGCCGAGCCGATACGGCGCAGCAAATCGGGGAGATCGTAATCCTCGGCGCTGCAGGATATCCTGCCGTTTACAAACTCCACTGCGGCAGGAGTGGGAATGGGATTGCGACTGACCATGTAGACGTTGTCGATCTTTTTGTAGTTAAAGCCGTTGAGGAAGAGAATACTTCTCAGTCCCTCCTCAAGAGCCACTTCATGCAAGTCAACGGATATTTTGCCCTGGACAGTGGCATCGGCTACTATATTGACCCCGGCCTGCGTGCTGATCAACGTCAGGATATTTCGTATATCCCCGTCCTTGATAGAAAGTGCCTTGATCGTATTACCGTCGGCAGACGCAACGGAGCAAAGCAAGAGTATAGTACATACGATGCCGGGATACCCGCAAAAAATCTTGTCGGATAGCCTGAAAAACAGACTTTGGTCCTTTGCGCCTGTCGCGCCGAAGCTCACAGAGCGAAGGCGGGCCTTTGTGCCTATCAAAGATTCAACTCCATTCTCTTGCCGTCCTTATCCAGGATAACGCTTCTGGAGGAGATGTCAGCGACGATGTAGCCGTCTGAAAGAGCAGCACCGGCATTCACCACATAGGCCTTCTCCCCCTCGCTTATCAACGCCGTCTCCTTGTCCTGCAGGCACATCACTGCTTCCAGGCGATATTGGGGAACCTTCTCCACCACCGGCGGAGGAACATCTACAGGATTGCCGGCGGCAGCGGTTGCATTCCCCGGTGCCGGCAGAACAGGAACTAAGACGGCGGCATGCAGGGCAACCGGTTTCTTCCTCCCGGTTGATAACGATGCAAGCCGGCCGGCCGATACCAGCGGCTTGAACGGGTCTGAACGCCCGATGCCCGGCATATTGACCACCCTGGTCATGTTGCCGTATACCGGTACCGCTACCTTGTCTCTGATAACGTCCGGCTGGTGATCCTTAAGCAGCGCCTCCGGCCAGAAATCATCCGGCGGTGAAACCGGCTTAGCCGGAGTCGCCCTGGCCGGGTCGATATGCCGGCTGATACCTGCGCGTTCCGTTACAGGCGCTTTATGCTCCGGCTTGCCGTGGATATGCCGGACAACAAATAATACCAGCAGGGCCGAACAGATCAAAGCCGGAAGTTTCCAGCGCATTGCCGGTACACTTTGCACAGACACCGGTACAACAGGAAACGGACTCATATCCATCTCCGGCAAAAGCGCCTTACCGGCCTCCCTGGCTCCCGAACCGCTCAGAAAATAGATGCTGTCTTCATCATCTTCGACCAGGCCGGGGCCGGCTTCGATATCGGAATCATCAGAGCGCATCGCCGCCCCTCCTGTTTCGCTTCTTAAAGAGAGTAATTCGACAAATCTTCTGCCAATTCCTCTAGTCGGCAGTAAGCAACCGTTAAAGGGCGGCCACAGAAGGCCGCCCTACAGAATCATTCCACATTTTAGATGTTCCCTATCAGACCGGCTCCGGCTTGCCGCTGCCTACGGAACGATAAGCAGCCAGCGCCACCTCCAGGGCTCTCAACCCATCCTCTCCCGTTATGGAAGGCTCTCTGTCGCTGCTCAGACAATCGACCCAGTCCCTGATCAATCCTATATCGATATTGCTGCCCCAGCCGGACCAGCCGTATGTCATGTTCTCGTCGGAGTAAAGATCCAGACGCTGCACAAAGGCATCCACGCTGGCTACTCCCCCGGTGCCGACAAACTCCATATAGACGTCGCCCCAGGTGGGAAATGATTTAGGACGCGACCAACTGGTGTCCAGTGTGGCGAACATGCCGTTATCGTAGCTTATGGTCAGCAGACCTGCATCTTCAGCGTTCATATCATTGAACATAGTGCCCGATTCGGCGTAAACTTCAACCGCTTCGGCCCCGGTATACCAGCGCAGAAGATCGGCCACATGCACTGTGTGGTCGATGATGGCCCCGCCTCCGGAGAATTGAGGTTCTACAAACCAGCCTCCCGGCATACGTCCATGGTTGGTGGCCTTCACCGCCACCACTTCACCGAGACGTCCTCCGCGCACAACCTCGCGGACCTGGGCCACCGCCGGTGAAAAACGGCAGGGAAAGGCTGTCTGAAGTCTGACTTTTGCACTCCTGCAAATATCTATCATCTCGCGGGCATCGGCGGCATTGGTGGATATGGGCTTCTCGCACAGTATGTCCACACCGGCCGCGGCCGCCATACCGGTCATTTCCAGATGCCGGCTGTTCTCGGAGCAGATAACCACCCCGTCGAGATTCTGCTTCAGCAGATTATCGTAACTGTCGTAATAATCGGTGTTATTGGTCCCGGCGGCGGCTCTGCCCCTGGCCTCGTCCTCATCGGCTACTCCGACCAGTTCTACCTGAGGCAGTTGGCCGAGACAGGCGGCATAGCTGCCGGCATGCATGTGAGCAAAGCTCATCATTCCTACTCTTATCATCTCCATCACCTCCGTATCTCCACCGGCTGCCCGGTAGTGATCGATTCCAGTGCCGCCAGCGATATCTTCAACGCTTCCACGGCATCCGCTCCGCTTATCGGGGACTCTCCCCCGCTCTTGATCGCTGTCAGAAAATCGGCCAGTTCCAGCCGGTAGGGATCGTCTTCCGCCGACAGAGGACTCTGCGGTACGGCTTCTACGCCGGCTCCGTCGCTGCCGGCAAACGCCAGCTTAATCGGCGCGGAATCCTCGTTATTGAAGGCTATAAGGCCTTTACTTCCGGCTATCTCCAGGCTGGTCTTGAAACCGTCGGGGCGCATCCACGTTCCTTCCACGTGAGCTACGGCACCGCTTGCGAATCTCAGAGTGATCAGGGCATAATCCTTATGCTCCGCGGCCCTTTCCAGCAGACCTTTGCCGTAGACCCTGACAACCTCTCCCAGGCTCCATCGCAGCCAATCGAAGTCATGGATCAACGTGTCCATCGTCACGCCGCCGCTTTTGACTTTATCCGCGTACCAATCTCCGGCGGACTGCGGGAAAGAGCCTCCCCGGCTGGTGCGCACCATGCCCACTTTGCCTACCGCCCCATCCTCTATCAGCCGCTTGGCCGAGGCGTACTCGGGGAAGTATCTAAGAACGTGCCCTACCATGAAGACTACCCCGGCCCGGCGACAGGCCTCGGTCATTTCCAGACCGTCCTCCAGCGTAGTGGCTATGGGCTTCTCGCAGAAGACGTGTTTGCCGGCGGCCGCGGCCTTCAGTACGCACTCCTTATGGTATGGAGTAGGCGTAGTTATGCTGACGATATCTATGCTGCCGTCCGCCAGCATCTCTTCGATATCGCCGTACGCCGTGGCGGAATAGACCTCGGCCAGAGCCCTGGCCGCATCAGGCCGCACATCGAGCACCGCCGCCACCCGGCTGTCGGGCAGAGCATCGTAATGCCCGGCATGCAGACTCCCCATCATTCCCGCTCCGATTACAGCTACGTTGAACAATTTACACCTCCGTCAAACCCAGCATGAGCCGGGCGAATTCATGATCTCTCTTATCTGGACCGTGGCCGGCCCGATTATGCCGGCTTCCCTTCCAAGGCAGGCCGGCACTACGATTACACGTGAAGCGGGCACGGACAAGGCCCGACAACTGACGCTTTGTCGTATTGAGGACAGAAAATGTTCTCCCAGGCCTGCCACCGGCCCGGCAATAACGACTCTTTCCAGGTTGATAAGATTTATGACGCTGGCAATACCGGCTCCCACATACTCCCCGGCTCTTCTGGCTGTCTGCACGGCCAGTTCATCTTCCTGATCCAGCGCCGCAATGATCATCTCCAGCGTAAGTTTGCCTGTATCGCCGCCGCACATTTCAGATAGTATCGAAACTCTGCCCTGTTTAATTGTGTCGGCGGTTCGGCGCAGTATCGCCGGTCCGGCAGCCAGCGTTTCAAGGCATCCCCAGGCACCGCATTTGCACGGGGGTCCATCCACATCGATCACCATATGCCCCAGTTCCCCGGTGGAACCGTCCCTGCCCCGGTGCAGCTCACCGTTCAAGACCAAACCGGCTCCTATGCCTGCGCCTATGGTAACGCAGAATAGATCTGTGGCCCCCTGCCCTGCACCATAGTACATCTCCGCCAGCGCATTGGTATTGCAATCGTTTTCTACCGTCGTCTTCAGCCCGGTTCGCTCTTCTACCAGAGACTTCAGGGGTATGCCGCGCCAGCCCAGGTTGCTGGCCTCGGAGATCACACCCGTTTCCGGCTCAACCAAGCCGGTAATTCCAATACCTGTACCGAATATCCTGGCATGACCGTCTACCCCGCGCCGCACCGTCTCGATCATCTCCACGGCCCTGGCAATGGCCGCCATCGGAGGCAGGCCGGTTATATCGGCTTCCTGCACCCGGCCCATATTGGCACCCAGATCCACCAGCCCGGCGCGGACTTTGTCCGACATCAGTTCGACACCGATTATATATCCCGCCTGTGGCGTAAACTCCAGGAGAACGGGTCGGCGCCCGCCGGCGGATTCTTCGTGCCCCGCTTCATGAATAAAGCCTCTGCGCAGAAGTTCATCGGCTATATTGGTGACCGTAGCGGAACTGAGAGAGACTATCTCAGTCAGAGCAGTTCTTGATACGGGCCCTCTCTCGCAAATAGCCCGCAGAATCAAAGACCTGTTCATCTCGTGCATCAAATGTCTGTTGCCTACGGTCACATCCATTAGATCTGTTTCACTCCTTATAATCTCTCGCAACCCCATCCGATGCCGTCTTGCTTGCAGAGCGGACATGAAGGCTTTTTTTACTCATAAAAATAATTGTACATAACAATTCTATACGTTTTGCGGAAATCCTTTCTCAGCCCCCAGCCATTTCCACAGCGGCAGCCGCAATTTTGCGGGCAGCGCCCCGCTCTCCGGCTATCTCCTTCAGTTCGCCGGATATGCGCTGCAATTCTTCCGGGTTCTCCAGTTGCTTCATGGCTTCCCCGGCAACCTGCAGGGCACAGATTATGCCCCGCACCTCCGGTACGACAAAACGTTCGACACGCATATTGGGCAGCGCCGTATACGGATATCTGGGGGCGAGCTTCTTGATTACGGCTCTCTTAATAGGCTTGCCGATAATCGGCAGCATGGAGATCAATCCTCTGGGACCGCTGATGACGATCTCCTCGGCTTTGTTCAGCGGAGCGATTATTACCATAGGCGTGCCCAGAGAGGCAGCCTCCATGGTCTTGGTACCGGGAATGGTTATCATCAGGTCGGAAGCTTTCATAAGGTCATACTGATGATCCTTGATTATCTCCACCACGGTTCCGTTCTCGGTATAGACAGCCGGTAATGCGCCCCTGGT
>JAQVUQ010000090.1 GCA_028699365.1 bacterium
CACCTTCTGTCCGTGCTCGTCGGTGCCGGTGGAGAAGAGAACGTCCTGGCCCAGCAATCTGTGATGCCGGGCCAGGGTATCCGCCGCCATGGTCGCGTAAGTATGACCTATGTGCGGCACATCGTTGATGTAATAGATAGGTGTCGTCACCATGAACTTATCCATGCGTGTGCTCCCGTACTCTTTCTATCCCTCTTCTTTGATCTCTTCTTCCTCTTGGATCTCTTCGTCTTCTTTGATTACGATACGCTCGATATCCACTACCTTATCGTCCTGATCCAGCCGGATCAGGCGCACGCCCTGCGTGCTGCGCCCGTACTGGTTTATATCAAGCATCCGCAGGCGGATGATAATACCCTTGGCGGTGATGATGATCAGCCTGTCGCTGCTGTCCACCACCTTGATGCCTTCCACCAGACCGTTGCGGGCAACCATCTTTATGGTCTGGATACCGCCGCCGCCACGACCTTGAACCCGGTATTCGGACAACGGGGTCCGTTTGCCGTAGCCGTTGGCGGTCACTACCAGCAGATCCTTATCCGATTCCACTATATCCATGCCGACTACACGATCTCCCTTGCCCAGTCGTATGCCGCGCACTCCGGCTGCGGTCCGGCCCATGCTGCGGACATCCTCTTCGTGGAAGCGGATGGACATGCCCTTGCTGCTGGCCAGGATGATATCCTGCTCGCCGTTGGTCAGAGCCACCCAGTGGAGATCATCGGTATCTTCCAGATTGATGGCTATCAGCCCGCCCTTGCGCGGCGTGTTGAAGGCCGCCAGCGGCGTCTTCTTCACCACCCCTTTCCGGGTGGCCATGAAGAGGTAGCCTTCCTCCCGCAAATCCTTGACCGCTACAGTGGCCGTAACCTTCTCGCCCGGTTCGATCTGAATGAGGTTGATTATAGCCGTCCCCCGCGCCTGACGACTGGCCATCGGGACCTCGTAAGCCTTCAGCCGGTACATCTTGCCCTTGTTGGTGAAGAAGAGCAGGTGATGATGAGTAGTAGCCACAAAGAGATGGGCGACGGAATCCTCTTCCTTGGTGGTCAGGGCGATAATGCCCTTGCCGCCGCGCCCCTGACTGTGGTATGTCACGGAAGGCAGTCTCTTGATGTAGCCGTCGCGAGTGATGGTTATGATCATGTCTTCCTCGGCTATCAGATCCTCCGCCGTCAGCTCGCTGGCCTCCGCCTGCTTGATCTGCGACCGTCTTACATCGGCAAAAGTCTTCCTGGCCTCCAGTAATTCGTCACGGATGACGAACAGGAGCTTGCGCGGGCTTTCCAGGAGATCCTGCAGATAACTGATCAGCTTCAGCAGTTCCCGGTATTCGGCTTCTATCTTGTCCTGCTCGAGGGAGGTAAGCTGATGCAGCCGCATATCCAGGATGGCCTGGGCCTGCAACTGGCTCAACTCGAACCGCGACATCAGCTTTGTTCTGGCTTCATCGGAGTTCTTTGAAGCACGGATCAACTTGACGACCTCGTCCAGGTTGGCCACAGCTATGCGCAATCCTTCCAGGATATGCGCCCGGGCCTGGGCCTTGTCCAGATCGAACTGCGTGCGTCTGGTTACCACCAACCGGCGATGTTCCAGATAGTGCTCCAGCATCTGCTTCAGGTTGAGAACCTGCGGCCGGCCGTTGACCAGGGCCAGCATAATGACGCCGAAAGATGTTCGCATATTGGTCCGTTTGTAGAGTTGGTTGAGAACCACATGCGGATTGGCATCGCGTTTTAGTTCGATGACTATGCGCATGCCGTTCCGATCGGATTCGTCACGCAGGTCGGATATCCCTTCGAGCCGTTTATCTCTGGTCAGATCGGCTATATTCTCTATCAGACGGGCCTTGTTGACCTGATACGGCAGCTCCGTGACTATGATGGCAGCCCGGCCGTTGTCCATCTCTTCGATAACGGCCCTGGCCTGGATAATTACCGCCCCGCGTCCCGTTTCGTAAGCATCCTGGATACCCTTGACACCCAGAATCAGCCCTCCGGTGGGGAAATCGGGCCCTTTGATATGCTGCATAAGGTCCTTGATCGAGATAGAAGGCTCCTCGATCATGGCGGTAATCCCGTCTATCAGCTCTCCCAGGTTTTGCGGCGGTATATTGGTGGCCATTCCTACGGCTATGCCCGACGAACCGTTCATCAGCAGACAGGGAAGAGCGGACGGCAGCACCGTCGGCTCTTCGCGCTTCTCATCGTAGCTGGGAATAAAGTCCACGGTCTCCTTGTCAATATCTACCAGCAGTTCCATCGCCAGCTTGGACAATCGCACCTCGGTATAGCGGTAGGCGGCAGCGGAATCGCCGTCTATCGAGCCGAAGTTGCCCTGTCCCTGTATCAACGGATAGCGGCTGTTGAAGTCCTGAACAAGACGGACGATGGCATCATAAACCGCCATATCTCCGTGCGGATGGTATTTCTTGAGCACGTCGCCCACCGGACCGGCCGATTTGGATGTAGGCTTGTCGCTGGTCATGCCCTCCTCATACATGGAGTAGAGGATGCGCCGGTGCACCGGCTTGAGCCCGTCACGCACATCCGGAAGAGCCCGGCCGATGATGACGCTCATGGCATACTCCAGATAGGAGGCCTTCATTTCTTCTTCGATGTTTATCGGTATTATTTGCTTGGCTACAGCCATAGTGCTTATCCTTCCTTATAGTTTTTATACGTCGAGGTTTCTTACATATCGGGCGTTTCTGGTGATGAAATCCCGCCGGGGTTCAACCTTGTCTCCCATAAGGGTGCTGAACACTTCATCTGCCTCGAAGGCGTCCTCCAGCGTTACTTGTAAGATAATCCGTCTCTCGGCATCCATGGTCGTTTCCCATAGTTGCTCGGGGTTCATCTCTCCAAGACCTTTGTAGCGCTGAAGACTATACTTCTTGCGAGGGAAGTTCTTCAGGACCTCTTTCAGTTCCTTATCGTCATAGGCATAGGCTTTCTCCTTGCCGGATTTCACCTGATAGAGCGGCGGCTGCGCGATATAGATATGTCCGTTGTTCACCAGCGGCCGCATATATCTATAGAAGAACGTCAGCAGCAGCGTCCGTATATGCGCGCCGTCCACGTCGGCATCGGTCATGATTATGATCCGATGATAGCGCAGCTTGCTCAGATTGTAGCCGTCGTTATCTTCATCTTCCGATGTCGTTTCCATGGCCAGGCCCGTGCCCAGCGCCGTTATCATGGAGCGGATCTCCTCATTGGCCAGCATCTTGTCCAGACGCGCCTTCTCCACATTCAGAATCTTACCGCGTAGCGGCAGAATCGCCTGATATCGTCTGTCGCGACCCTGCTTGGCTGAACCGCCGGCGGAATCTCCCTCTACAATGTAGAGTTCGCATTTGGTCGGATCCTTTTCCGAGCAGTCCGCCAGTTTGCCGGGAAGCGTGGAATGTTCCAGCACGCTCTTGCGTTTTATCAATTCGCTGGCTTTCCGGGCGGCGTCGCGTGCCCGGGAGGCCGTCAGCGCCTTCTCGATAATTCTCTTGGCGACAGCGGGTTGCTGCTCCAGAAACTCGGACAGCTTCTCGCCGACGATGGTGTTGACCAGTCCTGAAATTTCACCGTTTCCAAGTTTTGTCTTGGTCTGGCCCTCAAACTGCGGGTTAAGCAGCTTGACGGAGATAACTGCTGTCAGCCCCTCTCTGATATCATCGCCGGAAAGGTTGGAATCCTTCTCCTTGAGAATGTTGTTCTTTCTGGCGTAATCGTTTATGACCCTGGTCATGGCCGTTTTGAATCCACTGAGATGGGTTCCGCCTTCCGCCGTATTGATATTGTTGGCAAAGGTCAGGATATTCTCCATATAGCTGTCGTTATACTGCAGCCCGACCTCTACGTCGGTATTGTCGCGATTATCCTCGAAGTGAACAACCTTGTGCAAGCCGATCTTGTTCTTATTGAGATACTCTATAAACGAGGCAATGCCGCCCTTGTATTCGAAAACAACCTCTTCTCCGCCTTCACGCTCATCCGTTAAGCTGATCCTGACGCCCTTATTGAGAAAGGCCAGTTCCCTCAAGCGCTGGCTGAGAGTATCAAAGCTGTATTCTGTTTTATCGAATATTTCCGCATCCGGCTTGAAGGAGACTTTGGTACCGGTATGAGCCGATTTACCAATCTCTTCCAGCTTGGAAACGGTGACGCCGCGCTCGTAACGCTGCCGGTACAGCTTGCCGTTGCGGCTGACTTCCACCTGCAGCCACTCGGACAAGGCATTGACTACCGAAACGCCGACGCCGTGCAGACCACCGGAAACCTTGTAGCCACCGCTGCCGAACTTTCCGCCGGCATGCAGCACCGTCATGGCCACCTCAACACCCGGTATTCCCATCTCAGGATGGATATCCACAGGAAAGCCACGTCCGTTATCTATTACGGATATAGAGTTATCGGAGTGGATAAAAACATCTATTTTATCGCAAAACCCGGCCAGAGCTTCATCTATACTGTTGTCCACCACTTCATAAACAAGATGATGCAGGCCCCTAACACCCGTGCTCCCGATATACATACTTGGGCGTTTGCGAACAGCGTCAAGACCTTTCAATACCTGAATTTGTTCCGCATCATAATGAACTTTTTGCGTATCTACCGCTGCCAAATTACTACCCCCCAAAGGTTTGCGGATTTCGGCAGAACTTTCTTAAATTATTCACCGCCGGGAGTTTCTCCCGTCCGCCTTAAAAGATCCAGGCCGATAATATCGGCCTCGAAACGGCCCGTGGCAGGGCCTTAACGATACAAATTATACCACAAACATTTGTTTCCGTCATCTGCGCCGTTAGCCGGCTATCCGGCCATAGCGCTCCATCAGCCAGCGCGTGTATAGCCTTACTCCCTCCAGCGTGGTATATTCCGGCTTCCATCCCAGCGCCCTGATACGTGAAGTATCAGCCAGCGTTCTGGTGACGTCGCCGGCCCAGCCCTTGGTGCCGCCGGTATATTCCATGCTTACACCGGAAAGACCCAGTTCATCGATCATGGTAGCGGCGATTTCCTTGACGGTAAGGCTCTCTGCCGTGCTGACGTTGAAGGCTGTCATGCCCTGGTCGCAGGAATCTCCTGCCAGCAATGAAGCCCGGACGCAGTCCGAGACGTAAAGGTATGATTTCTGCTGCATGCCGTCCCCCAATATCTCCAGACGGGAAGGGTCCTGCCGTAATTTATTGAAGAAATCATGCATGACACCGTGGGTGGAGCGGGGCCCGAATATATTGCCGTAGCGCAGCGCCACGCAGCGCATCCCGGACATGGCGGCATAACTGGAAAGATACATCTCGCAGGCTGCCTTGGATGCACCGTAATGGCTTATCGGCTGCAGAGGATGGCTTTCCGGCGTCGGCAGCACTTCGGTATCGCCGTAGATGGTACCTGCACTGGAGGCAAAGATCAGCAGCGGCACGCCGGCCAGGCGCATCTCATCCAGAATACCCAGCGTGGCGGCAACGTTGATCTCGAAATCAAGCAACGGTTGAGTGGCACTGAGACGGACATCCGGCTGTGCGGCCAGGTGTATGACCGCTGTTTTTCCCGGTATAGCCCTGTGCAGCACATCACCGTTCCTTATATCTCCTTCAACGAAGACAAGCCTCTCATCACCGTTGTACTTTTCCAGGTATTCCGTCGTTCCGGCGGAAAGATTATCTATTACGGTTACCCGGCAGCCCCTGTTCATCAATTCATCAACTACGTGACTGCCGATAAATCCGCAGCCGCCGGTAACAATTACTTCTGTGCCTTCTTTTAAGCGTTTCATCTTTCCTTCCCCCATCTCATTATCTCTCTGTCGCTCCATCCATTGGTCGACAGAGATAGAACTCAGGCGTTATACCTGTTTCAGACGTATACTTTTCAGCCAGGATCCGACAGAAGCTTTCCACACCGTCCTCCCGGACCAGCGAGATAGTGCAGCCGCCGAAGCCGCCGCCTGTCATTCTGGAACCCAGCACACCCTCTATTTCCAGTGCGCTTGCCGCCAGCAGATCCAACTCCGGGCAACTGACCTCGTAATCACGGCTGAGACTGACATGGGATTCATTCATCAGGCTGCCGAATCGGGCCAGATTGCCGTTCTCCAGGGCGCAAACCGCCTGGCGGACCCTGTCAATTTCCGCTATTACGTGCCGGCAGCGTCTGAAGACTGTAGCATCCAGACGATCTTTGCATCGCTCCAGCATCCCGGCATCAACGTCACGCAGGCTGGAAACAGACGGCAGTTCCTCTGCAAGGGCCTTCACTCCCGCTGTACACTCTTCCCGGCGCCTGTTGTATTCCGAAGATACCAGGCTGTGTTTGACCCTGGAGTTGCAGGCAACTATCCTGTATCCCTCCAGCGGCAACGGCACCAACTGGTGCGCCAGATCCCGGCAATCGATAAGGAGTGCATGATCATGTGCTCCCATGGCACTGATGAATTGATCCATAATCCCGCAATTCACGCCGACAAATTCGTTCTCCGCCCGCTGGCAGAGGAGCGACATCGCCACCCTGTCGGGAGAAACGTTTATCAGTGAAAGCATCGCCAGAGCCGTGACAACCTCTACGGCAGCGGAAGAGCTCATTCCGGCTCCGGCCGGAATATCGCCGTCGTATTCCAGTTCGGCACCGCCAAGGCGGTAACCCTCTTCCTCCAGAACTTTCATGACGCCTTTGGGATAATTGCCCCAGGGATCGTCCGTCAGGCGCTCAATATCGTCCAGGTTAAAGATAACTTCACCCGGAAAATTGGCCGACCTCATTACTACGGTTCTGTCCGGCCGGGGCAGAACGACGACTCTTACCTCTCGCTCCACCGCCATCGGCAGGACCAGTCCCTGATTGTAATCAGTATGCTCTCCTATCAGATTCACGCGTCCCGGGGCTCTGAAAAAGCGTCTTTTATCCCTCTGTGGCACTCTTTCTGCCCTCCTCGATGGCATTACGCAGCTCAGAAGCCTTCTCCTCCGGCTTGGTATCGTTGATATAAGTTCCCGCCCCGGCTTCGCAGCCTGCCAGATACTTTATCTTGTCCTTGCTGCGCCGCGGTGGATAAAATTCGAAATGGAAATGGTAATACGGGTAATCCTGACCATCGGTAGGCCGCTGATGCAGAATCATCATATACGGCAGCGAGAAGCCGAAGAGATGATCATAGCCCACCAGCACATCTTTGAGTATGGCTGCCAGAGACAAGGCATCGTCCATACCCAGTTCCAGTATGGATTCCATATGCTTTTTGGGATAGATATGAACCTCGTACGGCCATCGGGCGAAAAAGGGAATGAAGGCGAAAAACCTGTCGTTCTGCGCCACAATTCTGCGCCCGTCCCGGAACTCTTCCGATTGAACCTGGCAGAATATACAGCCTCCTTTTTCTATATAGTGCTCCCGGGCGCTATCAAGTTCCTGCTGTGCTTTAGGCGGAATAAATGGAAAGGCATATATCTGCCCGTGCGGATGAGGCAGTGTAACGCCTATTTCCGCTCCCTTATTCTCAAAGATCATGACATATTTCATATCCTCTCTGCTTCCCAGAAGATCAAAACGCTCACGCCAGAGCAGGATCAGATTTAAAATACGCCTGGGGCTTTGCTGTGCCAGCGTGGTCTCGTGCTCCGACGAATAGAGCACGACCTCACAATATCCCTTTGCCGGTGCCACCCGATAGAAATCGTTGCCCTCTATATCCGGCGCCGGCGGGCATTCGTGCAACGAGGGAAACCTGTTGGGCAGAACCAGCAGATCGTAATTTTTGGGAACTTCTTCGGACCCTAAACAAAAAGGACATGTCTTGGTCGGCATCAGGGGCCTGTCCTGTCTATGCGTGGCCACAATAACCCACTCTCTCAATATTGGATTCCATCTCAGTTCCGACAACTCAATAACCTCCCTTTAATGCGCTTTGCGCACGGTTCCCAGTTCAATGTTCATCGTTCAAAGTTATCAGCAACAGTCTCTCAGATCTTTCCCAGGGTAAAGACTCAGGCATCTTGCTCGGAAATCCTGAACTTTACACCTCTTATCCTTGAGCCTTCAAATGTCTTCTGCCTGCACACTATGCACATATCTTCTTTTCCGGCGTGCAGCGCTCCACAACAGATACATTTTACCCAACCGCGCTCTCGTCGTATCCTTTGACGGCAAAGTTCATGCTCCAGGAATCTGCCGAACGATTCCGCCAGAGGCTTGTCTTCTATAACGTTAATTATATCCTGTGCCGTCCTGCAATCATCTTCCTGCGGAGAAGGCATCTCCCTTTTACTATCGGAACCCTGACTGCGAACGGCTCCTGTCCTGAAACGTATATCTTTAACTAAATCGAAGCCCACCCTGGCATTGAGCCTTTTTTTTATCTCTTCTTTCTGCAGAGACAACTCCTGCGCCCAGGCGGACCCATCCGTATTCACTGTCATTATACCCGATATGACTCTCTGAGGTGAAGTGTGTCTGCTTATGGCTTTGCCTACCACGTCTTCCCAGACGAGTAAGGACAATTCCTCTCGCAATCGACGCCCGTCCTCCAGATTTCCTACCATACGAGCGATAATTTCTTCAACGGATATAAATCCGTCTCTTCTCATTTTTCTCTTTTCAGACAACTTTGGAAACACTTCCCTCTTCCACACTGAAAATTGACGCTGCAACCGAGGTTGCAACAGGGAAGGAATTTTCCTCTGCCGTAGTTATAAACGACTGTATTCCCTCTTTACATATCTCTCTGACAAGGTATTCTTTTCTATGATCATCCAGTTCGGATAACACATCATCCAGCAGGAGCATCGGCCACTCTCCCACTTTGCTCTTCACCATATCCATAGCTGCCAATTTGAACGCCAGCACCGCTGTGCGCTGCTCTCCCTGAGA
>JAQVUQ010000091.1 GCA_028699365.1 bacterium
GAAGCGCAATGTACTGTTCCACACGAAGACTGGTCGGTTCCTGAACCAGGAGAGTATGCGGCAGATAGAGCAGGGTTATACTTAGAGAAGTCAACAGGCCTCCGCTCAAACCGAAGAAGACGGCCGCCAGTACGACCGGGATAAAATAGAGACTCCGTATTATTTCCAGACGTATCTGCAAGCCTATGGTGACATAGTAATGAATAAACGTGATCAACGTTACCAGCACCACTATCAGAGCAATCCAGTTTCTTCTCATCTGCAACGAGTTCATGACAAGTTCACTCTCCGGTTGCCTTTGCCGCTTCCTGGAGTCGTACCGCCTCGTCCCAGCGACGCCAAAGTATGATCACCCCTATTCCACCTACGACTATCTGTCCCGTAAGAGCGTTTACCAAAGGCTGAAGCATTGCCGACATTGCATTGGGCAGACCGTTCCATAGTCCGTGCAACCCGGCCACCAGCAGATAAGCGCCGACAACTTTGGAATTAAACCTGAAGCGTCCCGGCCTGCTCTCGCGGAACATGATACTGACCAGTATTGCTGTCCATGTGCCGTGGCCCAGTGGTGAAAGTATGCCTCGCAGCAGGGTAATGTAAACCGTCAGAGACAGGCTGCCGCCGCTGTGCAAAAAAGCTGTGAAAGCATAACCGGTACTTTCAAGAGCTGCAAAACCCATTCCGGCCGCCGCTCCCAGGATAAGACCGTCCAGTTCCGAGTTGTGCCGATGGCGCTGTGCAATAAGCACTACACCCAGGACTTTGGCAAACTCCTCTATAAGCCCTATCCGAAAAGCGGTGAAGAATGTCAGGCGTTGAACAAAGAGGGGCTCAAGCAATGCGGCGGCAAAGACACCCAGAACGCCGCCGTAGAAGAATCCTTTGGCTATGGTCAGCAGCTTCAAACGGCTGAGATGTCTGTGGTTGTAGAACAGCACTACGTAAGTTACAGGTATGAGAAAGCTTCCCAGCATTGTGACGGCGGGAAAGAGGTTTGAGTTGCGGGTAATGGAGAGGATGGAGACGCCGACGGCATAAAGAATCAGCCCCTGCAGAAGTATCTGCCACCACAGGCCGATTCTTCTGACCTTACGATGCTCCGGTTCCACAGGCCGCATATCGATCCTCCGAAGATTATATCGCGTTTTATTGACTCCCTAGTATTATGTTCCCCTGAAGACCGCCTTAAACATTTCCATTGTTTTCTCTCCACAGGAATTTGCCTATACTACTCCAAAACTGTATTATTATTCAATATAAGGAGTTGAACTATAACTATGCGACTTGGACCCGGACGTTTCCGACATCTGGAAGAAGACACAAAGCCCAGCAATCCCTGGGCCTCGCTCAGACGCGTTCTGCCGTGGCTCACACCGTACTGGCCGTTGATGCTGGCAGGATTGTCCTGCATGCTTATCACCACCTATTTGAGCCAGCAACCGCCGCGCATTATTCAGTACGCCGTTGACACTATAATAGGACGCAGGCAATACGAACAGATATACAGAGTCATTCTCCTGTTTACAGGCATATACCTCGGCATGCAACTCTTCGGCTTCCTGCGCACTTACTGGCTGCATATAGGAGGGCAGAGCCTGCTGCACAGATTAAGAGTCCAGTTGTATGAACACCTGCAGCGATTGCCTCTGACCTACTACGATAGCAGGCAAACCGGGGATCTCATGTCCCGCATGACCGGAGATGTCGGCGAAATAGAGCTACTTATGGTTCACGGCCTCGATGTCTTTATCATGGGACTGTGCGGCATGTTTCTGGCTTTATACTATATCCAGGGTTATCATCCTCTGCTGGCCCTGCTGGTCCTGCTGCCGGTGCCGCTCATCGCCGCAGGCATCTTCTTTTTCAGCCGGTCGGTCCGGAAGATATATCGGAGCATCCGCGACTATGTCGGCAGTCTCAACGCCAGATTGCAGGACAATATCTCCGGCATAAGAGTGGTTAAAGCCTTTTCCCGGGAACGGGAGGAGCTGGACCGGGTGTCATCGGACAGCCGGCAGGTAATGGATATGAACATCCGCGGCATACGCATGTGGTCCGCCTTCGGCCCGGCCATGGGTTTTATGGGCAATATCGGCTCAGTGCTGCTGCTGGGAGCGGGAATTCACCTGGTGCAGAGAGGACTGCTGACATCGGGAGAACTGGTGGCCTCCCTCTTCTATGTGAGCAGCTTTTATCAGCCCATCGGCAATCTTTTTCAGGTCTTCGACAGCCTGCAGCGTTCATTGGCAGCGGCCGAAAGATTACTGGAGGTTCTGGATACCGTGCCGGAGATCAGCGATCCCGAGGCAGCCGTACCTCTGGCGGATGTGCAAGGGCAAGTGGAGTTCAGAAACGTCTCGTTCCATTACTCCACCGGGATAGAGATACTGCGCAATATCAACCTGCTGGCCCGACCGGGGCAGCGTATCGCCCTGGTCGGGCGCAGCGGCGCCGGCAAAACCAGCTTTATCAACCTTATTCCCCGCTTTTACGACGTGGCGGAGGGACAGGTCCTGATAGACAACACTGATGTCAGGCTGGTCAAACAGGAAGAACTTCGCCGCCATATCGCCACCGTGCTGCAGGAGACCTTTCTCTTTAACGGCACGGTAAGAGAGAACCTGCGCTACGGCAGGCCGGAAGCCTCTGAAGATGACCTGACGGCGGCGGCTGAAACCGCCAATGCCCATGAATTCATCGTCCGTCTGCCAGGCGGATACGATACGGAGATCGGAGAGCGGGGCGTAAAGCTTTCCGGCGGGCAGAAACAACGGCTGGCTATTGCCAGGGCGGTACTGGCCGACCCCCGCATCCTCATTCTGGATGAAGCTACCTCATCAGTCGACTCGGAATCCGAATTTCTGATCCACCAGGCCCTGGAGCGCCTGATGAACGGGCGTACTACCTTTATTATCGCTCACCGTCTCAGCACGATCAGAAACGCGGATCTGATCCTGGTATTGGATGAAGGCACGGTGGTCGAGCAGGGAACGCACAGCCAGCTTCTGCAGGCCGACAATCGCTATGCCCGCATGTATCACCAGCAATTCTGGTTGGACGAGATGTTCGGAGATACGCTAACTTAGCCGCTCCACCTCAACAATACGTCCCTCTGCCAGCGAGCGTTCGGCACCCAAAGCCACCATACAGGCCTCTACGCCCTCCCTTAAACCGGCAAGAGGAGCAACGTCTTCTCCGCGCAACATGGCTTTCAACTGGTCGACCAGAACTGAATCCCCGCCGTGATGCGAGGAGTTGTCATGCAGCAGCGGTACACGCTCTACAGGTAGCTCTTCACCGATACTGCGGCGATGGTACGTTACATAGAGCTCCTCACGACCTATATCTCCGCATATCTGCCCTTCGGAGCCATTGACCCGCAGCGTCCGCGCGTTTACGGGTTGATCCATACAGAGAGTAAAGGCAGCCAGGACCCCGTTCTCATAGGCTACATTGACCACCTGGTGATCGGGCACATCCTTATCGGAGTTGAAAACACATAAGTCTTCATGTTGAGGTATCAGCGCCCCCAGTTCGTCACGACGGGGGGTGTTCATCAGATAAGGGGCGATGTTCCCGGCGCTGTAGCGGCAATTCTCCTGCCAACGGCAATCACGACAATGCATGGCTGCCTCAGGCTTGGGAACAAAGACAGTCCTTTTGCCGAAAGACGACACGCTGACGGCCGGTGCTCCGGCCAGACAGTTAAGAATATCCATGTCATGGCTGCATTTCTCCAGCAGGAAAGACCCGGCGACGCCGTTCTTGCGTCTCCAGCCACGGGTAAAAACGGAGGTCAGAGGAGGTCCCAGCAACTCGGCCGCTTCAATGGACATTACCTGCCCGATAGCTCCGCTGTCTATTATCTCCTTGGCCTTGCGGTAAAAAGCCGTGTATCGCAAGACAAACCCCACGGCCAGAGGCGGGTATCCCGCCTTGACGTAAGCATCCCACATGCTGCGGCAATCCTCAACAGTGGTAGCCACCGGCTTCTCCAGCATGACAATCAGGTTCCGCTCCAGTGCCGGCAAAAGAGCTTCCAGATGCTGAGCATTGGGAGAGGCTATGATAACCGCATCCAGCTCTTCCGGCATGGCCTTCAGCATCTCCGGCCCGTCTGCGAACACTCTCAACCCCGGATGCCCGTATATCTTTAGATAGGTCTCTATAGCCAGAGGTTTGGGATCGGCAAGCGCAGCCAACTCCCATTCCTTGCCCATACCGGATTTAAGTTCCTGCAAATATCCATCGGCTCTGAGGCCGCAACCTATGACGCCTATTCTCTTCATTTTGAGTTATCCTCCTGTAACCGATTTGCTCATCACGCAAATCGATTTTTCAATATCGCCTGTCTTTCCTGTTGACGGCAGCGTCAATCCGGGACAGCACTTTACTCAGATCCTCGCCCAGGATAACGTAGGCTTCGAGTTCGCGCTCCAGCGTCTCCTTGAACTGAGCCGGGACAATGCCGGCACAACCTTCATATTCCTTGACCATGGGAAAAGAATACTTCACAGCCGCCATCAGCCCCTTGCGAACCTCAGGCGAATATATGGAGCAATCGTTGAAAGCCTCCATATCCGCACCCTCGGGGCGCATGGGCAACGAATCGCCTTTCTCCACCACGAATTTGGTCTGCTCGGGAGAGGCCAGAAACTTGACAAACTCATAAGCCGCTTTCACATTCCTGCTTTTGGCGTTGACAGCCAGTATAAGCCCCTCGGCCGGATAAACCCTCCTGCCGTCTGCCGGCACAGGCACCGGCACCACCCCGTAATTCAGTTCGGAACCCGCTCTCTTCAGATCGAAACCGGCCACCTGCCAGGTTCCGCCCAGAAGCATAGCGGTTTTACCCATCACAAACTGTTCCACCGGTCCCATGCCGTTGCCGCTGTCACCGGCGTTCTGCTGCAGCTTGGAAGAAACCCTGATTACTTCCGTGGTATCCCTGATAAACTTAAAAGCGCTGCGCATGGCATCGCTCTTAACGTTCCATGTGCCGTCGGAGTTAAGCAGCTTTCCTCCGTAGAGATACGACAGAAGAACGACATGGTTGAAGCCGGCTAATCCATACTGCTCTGTCTTGCCGTCACTGCGCTTAATCGTCATCTTTTTCGCCGTTTCAATCATCTCTTCCAGAGTCATCTTCTCAGTCGGGTAAGGTATCTTCATGCGGTCGAAGACATCCCTGTTATAGTAGAGGACGTACGTGGTTATATTGATGGGAACTCCGTAATACCGCCCTTTGTAATTCATGTTCTCCATCACGGAAGGATACATGGCCTTGAAGAGGGCTTCGTCCTTCTTCATCATCCCGGTCAAATCTGCGATTATTCCCTTGCGGGCATAATCGTGGTAATTGACGGCGGCCACGGCAAAGACATCGGGAGCCACCCCGCCGGCGATCTGTGTCAATATCTTGGTATCGAATCCCCCGGCCAAGGGCTCGTATTTTACCTTCATCCCGGGGTGGGATGCGGCAAACATCTTCGACTGATCTTCACGAAATTCATTGTATCCCGGCGAAGAGTAGCACGACCAGCGCAGGACCGAAGCATCCTCACGCTTCCCGCCGCAACCCTGCAGGTAAAGCGCACAGACAATCGCCAGTATAAGCCATATGGATATTCTCCGGCTTTTCACTATTTTTCCTCCGTTCATCATGCAAACCGATTTATTTCCGCCAGGAAGGGACAGGCACTTCGGTAACAAGATCACTTATTCTGACCGGCACGCCAGTACGCATGGATTCGTTGGCGGCTATGCCGATCAGAATGGAACAGGCGCCGTCTCCCAGCCCGGCCGCCCGCTTCAGCGGGTCTTCCGGCGCGCTCGGATCGAACAGGTCAGCCAGCAGCGGCTCATCGCCGCCCCCGTGTCCTCCCTTAGCCTCAGGCACAGGCACGCTGTACTGCTCCCCGAAATGGGGATGGACCACAATGCTGGTACCCTTGCGCAGCAGTTCGCCCGGCACCTGGCCGTCTCCGTTTATATAAATGCTTTCCACGCAATTATGCTCCAACCGCCCCTTGTTGCCGTTGAAGCTGATAGAATACCCTTCCCACGGCGTAAAGGCGTTCAAAGCGTAAGACATGACGGCACCGCTGTCATACGTAACGACGGCGTTCATGCTGTCTTCGATATCCATGTCCGGTGAGAAGACGCAGCGATCCCGGTAATAACCGTCGTATCCCTCCTGCTCCAGGTAGAGTTCCCGCAACCCCGGATTGCCGGACAGGTCAAGATGAAAGGCGCATTTTTCCTTCTCCGGACACTCCAGGCACCGCTCTTTACGATTGGTAAGCCCGTATCTTTCCGCCTGTTCAGGCGTATAGAAGCGGCGATGTCCCTTGCAGAATACTTCAACCGGAACCGCCTCCAGCCACCAGTTGGCCAGGTCGAAGTGATGCGTGGCTTTATGCACCAGCAGACCGCCGCTGTTCCCTTTGTGCCTGTGCCAGCGCCTGAAATAATCGGCTCCGTGCCTGACATTGAGGTTCCAGCAGAAGTCCACGGACAGGATATCGCCGATAATTCCTTCCCGGATCAGCTCCTTGACCCGGCTGCGCACCGGCGAATAGCGACAGTTAAAGGTGACCCGCAATCTTTTACCGGTTCTGTTTACGGCGTCTATTATATCCTGCAGACGATGCGCATCTATGGTCAGCGGCTTCTCGCAGATGACGTCACAACCCGCCTCCAGAGCCCTGACCACATAATAATCGTGCCAACTGTCCATAGTAGTGACTATGACCGTATCCGGCTTCTCCTTCCGGAGCATCAAATCGAACTCATCGGCGGCATACGTCATCACCGGCGGCACCTTGGGGTAATCCGGGAAAACCGGGTCCCCCTCCGCGAAGCGCCGGTTGCGCACCATCATTCGCCCCGGATTGATATCGCATATGGCGACCAATTCGCCGTATGCCGGGAATTTATGGACGATAGCATCCGAGAACATATAACTGCGACCGCCGATTCCCACCTGTACGTAACGGGTTTTCACTTTTCCAATCCTCCTGTTAATATAGGCCCGCAAAACCGTCTGAGGCCCTTGTCTCCTATACTGTTTCAGGGCAAGTCGGGCCACATAGCGGCAGTGGTGGGTAGAGGGCCTCTCATCCACTTGATATGGCCATCGCAGAAGGCCACGTTCAGGCCTTCGCTGTGCCTGTAGCCAAAGTTGGCATAGCCGCTTCCCCACGGTGCATAAGCAGTGGCCTGCGTTGCGCCACTGACCTGATGCCCCATATCTCCTACCAGGAAAACATCAGATGGTGCCTGCAGCAATACCAGTGACGGCCCCTTTACGGCAGCAAAGCCGTTAATGGCATAGCTGAAGCAAGCTGTGCCGGGGTTGCCGCCGGCATCCGTCTTCCTGTACAGAGCGTCAGACGGGCACTCGTATACCGGTATATTCCATTGATTTACCGTGCCTCCGCCTATCAGCGGCGCCATCGTCCTGTACCAGGCATAACCCCACGAGGCATAGGCAAAGGGCAGCGTTTCATCGTAATCCTGAGCATACATGAGCATTGCCAGGCTTATCTGTTTCAAGTTGCTCTGGCAGGTAGCCTTACGGGCTTGCTCCCGGGCCTTACCGAAGACCGGGAAGAGGATAGCTGCCAGAATCGCTATAATCGCTATAACGACCAGTAGCTCTATAAGTGTAAAACCTCTCTTCTTCATCTTAACCCCTCCTGATTGTAATTAATTACTAAAGCGTTTTAGTTCTATAGTATACTTTCTACATCCTTATGAATAATTCCTTCCTGTTCAATACATTTTTCGTTTATTGTATCGCCGGACGGCTAACCGCAGCCGGGGAGCACATCGTTGAAAAGCACTCCCCGGCTGAGATACTGCCGGCTCACTTCATCTCCACAGCCACCAGTCTCAAATCATCGATCCATACCGAGCCACTGCCGCCGTAGGGTACTATCTGTATGTAGGAAGAGGCAGGTGCAGGTGCTTTGATCACGCCGCTCACCTTGATCCACTTTCCGGGTTCGGCATCCAAAGGCACGCTTAACGAAGTATAAACCCTGGGGAAAGCATTCTCCTTTAAAGGATTGGCGTTGAGATGGAAAACAGGCGATTGTCCGGCATAATCATCGCTCAATTTACAGTATGCTTCAAAGTAATATTCGCCCGTTTCAAGTATGCAGCGTTGCTGCACTACAAAGAGATCGGGATATGTGGAAGCTGTAGGCTGCAGCCTGGCTGAAGTTGTGCCTCCATGCTTCACTTCATTATCAACCGACATGCTGCCTGTCTGACGCGGCACGTCCCAATTATCTCTGCCTCGTTCAAAATCGCTGTTTACCAGCATGTTTCCTCCGGTAAGTTTCAAGCTGCGGCTGCGCCGGTCTCCGGGAACATCGGCGTCGCCCTCCGTTGGAGCCAGAAATATGTCGTCCAGCCAGGCGGAACCGCTCTCGCCGTAGGTAAACACCTGTAAATACAGTGTGGCCTCCGGAGGGATATCAAATACCTGGGAAATTTTAACCCACTCTCCCGCTTTATAATTGTCAGGAAAGCCGACCGTCAAAAAACGACGCTCGAACGCACCGGCCTTCTCAGGATAGATATTCAACGATATAGCGGGTTTCTTGCCGGTATAGGCTTCGTCCACACGGAAGCAGGCTTCCAGGTAGTACTTCCCGTTTAATCCTTTAAGATACGTCTGCAGGGCAAAGTAATCCGGATAAGCCGACTTAGTAGGGCTGAGTCGTAAGGATTGGCGTCCGGATTTCACGATGCCGTCATCGTACTCCCATTTACCGGACTGAGGTTTGATTACCTCCCATCCCAGGCTCTTCTCTTCAAACCCGCCGTTT
>JAQVUQ010000092.1 GCA_028699365.1 bacterium
CGCAGCCGGGTTGGTGAAGCCGTCAGCACCGCTTCGTCGCGCTCGATGCCGCGCCCTCGCAGAGTATTGGTGTAATCCACCAGCAGAATACCGTTCTTGACCACGATGCCCACCAGCATCAGCAGCCCGATCAGGGCTGTCAGGCCGAAGGAACGTCCGGTAAGAAAGAGTCCCAGAATTACGCCGGTGGCAGCCAGCGGCACGGAGAATAGAATGGCCAGAGGATGCGTAAACGATTCGAACTGAGCCGCCAGCAGCATGAAGATCAGGCCGATGGCCAGCAATACCGCCAGCCCCATACCGCCGAACTCCTGCGCCCGGCGTTTCTGGTTGGTTCCCCAATCCCAGTAGTAACCGTCCGGCAACTGCATGCCGTCCAAAGCACGCTGAACATCCTTCTGTATCTCCCCTGCGGCTCTCCCCTGCGGTGAGCCGGAAACGGCGATAAAGCGCTGGCGATCCTGGCGCGTGATCTGGCTGGGGCCATCGGCATAGATGGGATGCGCCACCTGGCGCAGCACTATCTCCCGTCCGGAACTGCTGCCGGAGCTGGGCGTAACCACCAGATTGGACATGGCGGCCACGGTTTTACGGTCTGCTTCAGGCAACTGGACGATGATGGGATATTGAAAGCCGTTCTCTTGATAATAGGTGGCGATGGACCCGTTGGTAGCCGTATTCAAAGCATCGGAGATATCCTTGAAGCTGACGCCGAGTTGGATGGCTTTCTGACGATCGACCTGCCACTGAACCTCCGGCATGGACTCCTGCCAGTTGACATCGACGTTCTCCAAACCGGGGACGTCGCGGATGCGTCCCATCACCTCTCTGGAAAGAGCGGCCAGGGTGGAGAGATCGTTGCCGAAGATATCGATCTCCACGCTCTGATTCCCTCCGGTCATCAGCATGCTGACGATATCGTTCTGGCGCAGGCTGGGCCTGACGCCGGGTATGCGGGATAATTGCCGGCGCAGATCGCCGATAACCTCCTGCGTTGCCTGCTTGTGTCCCTCTTTCAGGCGTATGCTGACGCTTCCCTGGCTGGATACGGACGCTCCGCCGCCGCCGCGTCCTGATCCCACGGAGGCATAGGCGGTATCGACGTTGGGATTGCTGAGAATTATCTTTTCCACCTTCCCCATAACGGCATCGGTCTTATCCAGCGCCGTGCCCGGCGGAAGCTTGATCGATACGTTCAAATCTCCGGTATCGGTCTGGGGCATCATCTCGGTCCCCAGCATCGGGATCAGCAGGCAGGCCAGCAGGCTTATGCCCAGCGCCCCGCCCACCGTCCACCAGCGATGCTTCAGAGCCCAGCGCAAGCCGTTGCGGTAACTATCATCCAGGGCTGAAAACCATGTGCCCAGGCGACTGAACAGCCGCGTGAGCCGGCTGTCGCTCTTATGCCCGCCGGCCAGTGATTCCACATGCGCTTCACCGGAAATCAGGCGGGTGGCGAGCATGGGAACGATGGTGACGGCATCCAGAAGAGAGACGGCCAGGGAGAAGATAACTACCAGCGCAAACTGGGTGAACATCTGTCCCGATTGACCTTTGATGAGCAGAAGCGGCAGAAAGACCACCATTACGGTCCAGGTGGAGGCGATAACGGCGGACATGATCTCATTGGTGCCGTTGATGGCGGCCTCGCGGGCCGATTTTTTATCCCGTTCTATATGCCGGAAGATATTCTCCAGCACAACCACGGCATCGTCGACGATGAGACCGGTAGCCAGCGCCAGACCGCTCAGCGACATGGTATTGAGCGTGAAGCCGCACAGGTAGACCAGCGCAAAAGTGGAAATAATGGAGATGGGAATCGAGAGAGCCACCACCAGGGTGCTGCGCACGTTGCGCAGGAAGAAGAGCAGGATCAGGATGGCCAGCACGCCGCCGATAACGGCGTTGAGCAGCAGGTCGTTGACGGAGTGCTGCACATACTTGGACTGGTCGTAAGCCACACGATACTTAATGTTGGGATATATCTTTTTTACGCGCTCCAGGCGTTCCATGACCGATTTTACAGTGGTGATGGTATTGGCATCGCTCTGTTTGGTTATGCTCAGTCCCACGGCAGGCTGGCCGTTGAGACGGGCTAAAACACGCCTCTCCTGGTGATAATCCCGGACCTCAGCCACATCGCCTATGGTCACGATCTGCCCGTTGGGTGCGGTCAACGGAATGGCGCGCACATCTTCGGGACTGGTCAGCCAACCCAGGCTGCGAATGGTGTACTCTGTATCGCTCTGCCTGGCGATGCCGGCCGGAGCGTTGATGTTCTCCTGGATAAGACGTCGCATGATATCGGCCAGGGCCAGATGATGGGCTCTCAGGCGCACGGGATCGACATCGATAATAACGGCACGCGTCTGACCGCCGGTCACCGTGGCCGAGGCCACACCGTCGGCCGATTCCACCAGCGGCGCAATCTGATTGTCCAGCAGGGTGCGAAGCTTGACGGGATCGTCCTCGCCGTAAACACCCAGCGTCAAAACAGGCATCTGGTTGGGATCGAACTTGGAAACGGTGGGATTCTGCAGCGTGTCATCGGAAGGAAAGCTGCGCTTGGCGCGCTCGATGCGCTGCATGACGTCGATAGCCGCCTGCCCGATATCCGTGCCCCAGTTGAACTGAACGCGGACGCTGGAGCTGCCGGCATTGGTAGTGGAACTGATCTGGTAGAGGTTGGGCACGGAGGAGAGCGCCTGCTCTATGGGGCGCGTTACCTGTGCCTCCACCTCCTCCGGCGCGACATTGGGCCATTGCGTGGAAACGTTAACGGTAGGCAGGGTAACTTTAGGCAGCAGGTCCACCGGCAGCCTGGTCAGGCAGATGGCTCCCAGGAGGACCAGAGCGGCAATTTGCATGGTGACGGCTACGGGTCTGGTAACCGCATATTTAGCTATATTCATGATCTATTCCTATCTCCTGCCCGATTGATTGCGCCGTCCTCCGCCAGGTCCGCCCTTGCCTTCACGGCCCGTACCGAGCTGCTGTCCCTCGCGCACGGGTGAGGCGCTCATGGTAACGACTCTGTCCCTGGGGGTCAACCCTGCCGTAATGCCTATCCAGCCGGCATCCGAAGCACCCGTAACTACCGGGCGGCGCACAGCTTTGCCGTCACGTCCGGCGGCAATGACGTAACTGCTTCCGTCTTTGTCGGTCTTAACGGCCTCACGCGGCACTGCCAGCATACCGGAGGCTTGACCGGTTACCAGAGTGACATGCGCAAACATGCCGGCCTTAAAGATGTTATCGCTGTTGTCCAGGAGCACGCGGACGGTATACTGCCGGCTCAGAGAGTCGGCGGAAGGATTGATCTGGGCGATACGGGCGGCAAAGGTCCGGCCTTTGAGAGAATCGAAGGTAACGTCAGCCTTCTGGTTGAGATGGATCTTAACACAGACGTCCTCCGGCACGGCGATGGTCACCCAGACCTTGTTCATGGCCTGGACCGTAAGCAGAGGCTGGCCTGACAGCGCCAGGGCACCGGAATCCTGATTCCGCGCGGTGACCACACCGTCCAGAGGAGAGCGCAGCACCGTATCGGCCAGCTTGGACCGGGCACCATCCAGCGATGCCTGGGCCACAGCCACTCCAGCGCTCAGAGCTTCGAGGTTCTGGCGGTAAGCCGGCGTCTGGCGGGCATTTGCCCGGGCATATTCCAGCGAGGCTTTGGCCTGAGCCACTTTGGCACGTGCGGCTTCGATATCCGCATAAGCCTTGCCCCGGACTATGCTGCCCTGCTGCTCGGCCGAGCGCTTCTGCGCCGATACCGAGCCGACGGCGGCGGCGGCGGATTGCAGTTGCCCTCTGGCCGTTTCCACCAGAGATTGCTGGACGCTGACGGCGGTCCTGGCATCATCCACATCCTGCGTGGCTACATACCCCTGCTTATACAGACCTAAAACACGATTGTATCTGGCGGTGGCGTTATCCAGATTAGCCTGCGCACTCTTAATATTGGCATTGGCGTTGGCGACTGCGGCGTTGGCGCTGTCTATCTTGCTTTGCGCATCTTCCAGCGAGGCCTTGGTAGCCACCAACTGAGCCTTGTATGTCTCTTCCACCTGATGCAGATCAGCCTGGGCACCGGCCAGACCGGCTTGCTGTTGCTGAATCTGCGTGGTGACGGCGCTGTCCGTAGTTGTTTGCGTCAGCCGGGCCTGGGCCAGCCGGTATCTGGACTCGGCCAGCGCCGCCTGCTGCCGCCGCACTTCGGCCTGCATCTCGGATGGATCTATGCGGACAAGCACCTGTCCCTGCCTGACACGATCACCTTCACGCACTTCCAGATAATCGATCTGTCCCGTAACCTTGGGCGATATCTTAATGTTTTTGATCGCTTCCACACTGCCGGTAGCCTGGAATGTATCGACAATATCACGGATTT
The DNA here is from genome assembly GCA_028699365.1 of bacterium. Classification (GTDB taxonomy): domain Bacteria; phylum UBP13; class UBA5359; order UBA5359; family UBA5359; genus UBA5359. The sequence goes on from JAQVUQ010000092.1 coordinate 4,394, forward strand.
GAGGGCTTGCCAGTTCTACGGACACCGGCATGCCGGTGCGTGCCGTGCGCTGAGCCGTCTGGGAAGCTGTCTCGGCCCGCTTCTGGGCCACGCGCCAGCCTATCAATCCAATAAGTACCAGAAGAGGGATAATCACTAAAAGCCGTTTTTTCATCTGTCTCTCCAAAGATTGTTACTGCGTTCGTATGCGTACAAACGATTCGGCGAAACCGGAAAGCTTCGCCAGTCAGCGTATAAAACGTATCACGCCATACTATTATACGAATACTCGCCGTTTTTTGTTGCAAAACGAACGCTTAATCTTAATATTAATTTCAACACCGGCTTTACATTACCTCTATACCGTTGGCTTCTCCTGTGTTATATTCGCCTGTAGGACAGTCAATACGCAGCCTTAGCAAGAGGAATCGCAATGAATATCCTGGAGACACATGATCTTACCAAAGAATTCGGCCGGTTTACCGCCGTGGCACAGTTATCCATCGCCGTAGCCGGCGGTGAAACCTTTGGCCTGCTGGGCCCTAACGGAGCCGGAAAGAGCACGGCCATCAAGATGATGACCACCCTGCTGCCGCCCACATCGGGAACGGCCGGGATTGCGGGCTACGATATCGTTCGCCAGGCCGGAGCGGTACGGCGCGTCATCGGCTATGTGCCGCAACTCCTCTCGGCCGACGGCACGTTGACCGGCTATGAAAATCTGCTGATTTTCGCCAAGCTTTACGATATTCCCCGTCGCGAACGCAAAGAGCGGATCGACTCGGCCCTGGAATTCATGGGGCTGTCCGATGTCGCCGGCCAACTGGTGCGCACTTACTCCGGAGGAATGATACGCCGCCTGGAGATAGCCCAATCCCTGCTGCACAAGCCGCAGGTGCTCTTTCTGGACGAGCCTACCGTCGGTCTGGACCCGGTGGCCCGGCATCTGGTCTGGGATCATATTACGGAACTGCGCCGCGAGTACGGCACCACCATCTTTCTGACCACGCATTTCATGGAGGAAGCCGATATCCTGTGCCACCGCGTGGCCATCCTGCATCACGGCACCGTCCGTGCCATCGGTTCTCCCGCTGAACTGAAGTCCTCGCTGAATATTGCCGAGCCGACTCTGGACGATGTCTTCGTGCATTACGCCGGCGATTCTTTAGCAACGGAAGAAGGAGGTTTCCGTGAAGCATCACGATTGCGACGCATTACCCGCCGGCTGGGATAGCCCCTTGGCAACCCTGACGGGCTTCTTCCGTAAAACGTTCGTCATTGCCGAACTGGAGATCCGCAAGCTCAGGCATGACCCCACCGAACTCTTCTTCCGGGCGGTGCAGCCGGCCCTCTGGCTGCTGGTTTTCGGCCAGGTATTCGGCCGGATGCGCGGCACCGGCATACCACAGTACCGGGATTTCATCGCCCCGGGGATACTGGCGCAGAGCGTACTCTTCATCGCCATCTTCTACGGCATTGCCATTATCTGGGAGCGGGATCTGGGCATCGTGCATAAATTTCTGGTCAGCCCGGCCCCGCGCTCGGCCCTGGTGCTGGGCAAAGCGCTGTCCGCCGGCATACGCGCCCTGTCGCAGGTAGTCATTATCTACGTTCTGGCTGCCGTCATCGGCGTCCATATCAACTGGCATCCGGCGGCTCTGCTTGGTGTAGCGGCGGTGGTCGTGCTGGGCGCGGCCTGTTTTGCTACCTTCTCCCTGGTCATTGCCTGCATCGTGAAAACGCGTGAGCGCTTCATGGGCATCGGCCAGGTCATGACCATGCCGCTCTTCTTTGCCAGCAACGCCATCTATCCCATCGACATGATGCCGCGCTGGCTGCAAGTCATTGCCGGAGGCAACCCGCTGACATACGAGGTGGACGCCCTGCGCAGCCTGATGCTGGTTCAGGGAGCAAGCCATTACGGAATCGGGCTGGATATAGGCGTCCTGATAGCGGCGACGGCGATCCTTACCGCCGTAGGGGTCAGGTTGTACCCGAGGGTGGTTACGTGATTCTCCTACCGCACCGTTGCCTTTTTCAGTCCGACCGCAAATTCCCTCACTCTATCTATCAGATCAGGCGCCCCATCGTTACCGGCCACCAGGCGCACCAGGGCGCTGCCCACTACGGCGCCGTCGGCCGGCGCCGCTACCTGACGCACATGCTCTGCCGTAGAGATGCCGAAGCCCACACATAAAGGCTTATCGGTCATAGCCCGCATCCGCTCCAGCCTGGGACGCAACGAATCTGATAGATCCTGATCAGCTCCGGTTACTCCCAGCCGGGAGACGCAATAGACAAAACCGGAGGCGCTGTCGATAACCCGGCGCAGACGCTCTTCCGTGCTGGTGGGAGCAGCCAGCATTATGGTATCCAGGCCGGCGACGGCAGCGATCTTCAGCCATTCCTCTCCCTCTTCCGGCGGCAGATCGGAGACGATGACGCCGTCTATGCCGCTCTGCCGGCAGTTATCGGCAAAACGCTCCTGCCCGTAGACGAAGACCGGATTGTAATAGGTCATGGCCACCAGAGGAACGTCGCTGCTCTGCCTGACCTCCGCTACCAGGTTGAAGAAGGCCTCCAGATCCATGCTGGCAGCCAGGGCCTGCTGTGAGGCGGCCTGGATGACCGGCCCGTCGGCCACGGGATCAGAGTACGGTATGCCCAGTTCTATGATATCGGCTCCGGCCTCCGCCAGGGCCATGACTATATCGCGGCACCGGTGCAGATCGGGATACCCGGCAGTCACAAACGGTATCAGAGCCGCCTCGTTGCGCTCCTTAAGCATCTTAAAACGCTTCTCTATCCGGCTCATAATTCCACCCCTTCCACTTCGGCAATCTCATTGACGTCCTTGTCGCCGCGGCCGGAGATGTTGACGACCATCAGCATGTCGCTGCTCAAGCCGGGCGCCAGACGGACGGCGCCTGCTACGGCATGTGAGCTCTCCAGGGCGGGGATTATGCCTTCGTATTCGGCCAGCAGGTGAAACGCCTCCAGCGCCTCGGCATCGGTAGCCGTGATATATTCCGCCTTGCCGGTATCCTTGAGCCAGGCGTGCTCCGGCCCCACTCCGGGATAATCCAGCCCGGCCGAGACGGAGTGCGTCGGCAACACCTGCCCCTGATCGTCCTGGATGATGAAGCTGCGAGCGCCGTGCAGGATGCCGGGGCTGCCGGCGTTGATGGAAGCGGAGTGCTTGTCGCCGCTCAGGCCCAGGCCCCCGGCCTCGACACCGACCAGCTTGGGCCCTCTGCCCACGAACTGATGGAAGAGTCCCATGGCATTGCTGCCGCCGCCGACGCAGGCTACAAGGTAATCGGGAAGACGTCCCTCCTGCTGTTGCATATCCCTCTCCACCTCACGGCCGATGATGGCTTGAAAATCCCTGACCATGGTCGGGTATGGGTGGGGGCCCACTACGGAGCCGATGATGTAATGGGTATGCTCCACGGTGGCGGCCCAGTCCCGCATAGCCTCACTGGTGGCGTCTTTCAGTGTGCGGCTGCCGGATTCGACGCTTATAACCCTGGCGCCCAGCAGACGCATGCGATAGACGTTAAGGGCCTGTCTTCTCATATCCTCGGCCCCCATGTAGACATCGCATTCCAGGCCGAAGAGGGCGGCCACGGTAGCCGTAGCCACGCCGTGCTGTCCGGCGCCGGTTTCGGCTATGACTCTGGGCTTGCCCATCCGTCGGGCCAGCAGCACCTGTCCCATGGTATTGTTCAGCTTGTGCGAGCCGGTATGGCAGAGGTCCTCCCGCTTGAGGTATATGCGGGCGCCACCCAATTTTTCCGTCAGTCGTTTTGCCTGATAAAGCGGCGTGGGCCTGCCGACGTATTCACGCAAATAGTAATCCAGTTCCGCATTGAAAGCGGGATCAGCCTGCGCCCGAGCGTACTCCGCCGCCAGCTCTTCCAGAGCAGGCATCAGCGTCTCAGGCACATACCGCCCGCCGAATTCTCCAAAATGCCATTGTTTCATTGTTTCATTCCTCCTCTAAACAACTTCACCCCAGCAACAAACTCTCTCATCAACCCTGCGTCCTTGACTCCGGGGCTGCTCTCCACTCCGCTGCTGACATCCACAGCCCAGGGCTTGACGGCGGCTACAGCCTCAGATACATTATCCGGGTTGAGACCGCCGGCCAGGATAAGACAAGGGCTTACGGCGGCAGCGCTGACGGCCAGGCTCCAGTCAAAGGTCTTTCCGCTGCCGCCGGCCAATCCTTCTACCCGGCTGTCCAGCAGGTGGGCGCAGCCGTTATATTCGGCCAGCGGTCTCAGATCGTCTTCCACGGCTACCCGGAAGGCTTTGATCACCCTCAGCGGCGACAACTCCCGGCAGAAAGCAGGGGATTCGCTGCCATGCAGTTGCACGGCTCCCAGGCCGCAGACAGCAACGG
>JAQVUQ010000093.1 GCA_028699365.1 bacterium
AGATAATCCACTACGGATGCCAGGTTGGATATATCGTAGGTGTTTGCAATATCTACATACTTGCAGGTGTACACTCCGTCGGCCGTAACCTCCGTGGTGCCGTCGAGCAGTACCTTGTAAATGCGGATCTGGGTCATGGACTCCAACTGGTTCAGCAGTTTGGCGCTGATACCGATATCGCCGGTATGCACGGCCTTTGCGCTATGCGTCAGCTTGTTACCGGTTATGGTTGTGGCAAAGCTCCATATGCTGCCGGGCGTAAGGTTCTCGGATATAAACCACATATTCGCGTCGTCAATGATCCGGGCCAGATACCACTTGCGTTTCCCTCCGTCAAGCCACTCGCTGCCTACATCCTCCACGGTTTTTCCGTGTGCCGCAACTGTAGTAACTTTTATGGTATAAAACGCCCCATGATTGGCTCCGACATATCCGTTGTTGTAATTAGCCGGACAAGCATCATCTGAGCCGTAACTCAGTCTAATGGAGGATGAATACGCGGCAGATGCAGCGCTGTCAGGTGTCGCTATGGGTATGAGCGCGGCACTGGCGAAGTTAACGGGATTATTGTCATAGACGGCAGGCGTATTGAGTATCATCAGTTGCAGCATATCCTGGGTGTCGTTCCACGGCGTCCTGACAAACACAGCGTCAGACGTCTTTACAACCGTTACCCGGTTCATGCGTGAGAATATACCCTGCATGGAGGGCGCTGTGTTCTCAGCCGCATACATCGGTGAAACAAGCATCAGCAGTGCAAAGAGTGAGAGAACGCTAAGACCTGAGCGTATAAATACAGACATCAACATAAACCTCTTTCTTCTTATTGCCGTCCCAAACAGACAGCAGTTTCAAACAGGAGCTTCAAGGTTATTTCACTTAGCCGTCAGCGCCTTACAGGCCGCAAACAGACGGTCACCGTGTTCCACGAGTCCCTTTGGCGTCAGATGCGTTGAGTCTGCTTTCTCCAATCCGATCATGGAAGTAAAAGCTATATTCCGTCCGTCCTGCGCCAACTTCTTTTGCGCCTCCACCACCTGGGGAAACTGCTTGACCCACAGATGCTGTTCATCCACACCCAGGATAACGGGAAGGGAGCTGTTCCCGGCCACCCTGGTCCTGAAATCGTCCAGAAGCTTCTTCAGGCAGTCGCCGTAGCCTTCCGCAAGTTCTTGGTTTTTGGCATCGCTCTCTCCCTGAACCCAGAAGAACGCTTTGAATACGACCTCAAACCCTTGATCCTGAAGTGACTTAACGGCGCTGTCCAACGCAACTGTCATACTGTCGTACATGCCCTTCTCACCGGGCCCCTTCCATTCAGTTGCCAGACTGGTACTGCCCAGCGAATACTTGAAAACGGCCAGATTTTTTCCACTGCGAGCCAGATTACGTGCCAGACTCACTTCAGGACCAAAATGTCCCTGGGGGAAGAGCCCGCCCTGGGGCTGAAGAGATGTCCATTTCCCCTGGGATGAACTATATCCGGGGGTAACCCAGTAGAATCTTATCTTACCGTCCAGGCCTTCCGGATCCTCAGGATACTTCGCCGCGTTACCCTGCCACCCCTGCATATTAGATTGACCGGCAAGGACCACAAGGTCTATCGTTGTCCGGGTTGACTTCTCGTTCACTATGGCTTTGTTCGGCGCAGGGCAGTCGACCGCAGCTCCCGCAGAGTTGACGTAATTGCCTGCGCACTGCCCGGCCAGAGCCAGCATCAATACCGCCACCTTATACCTTAGCTTCTTCATTTTCTTTATTTGCCGGATAAACATCCTGTCTTCCTCCTGTCATACAGCTTCATCTTACCGGCTGGCTATTCATACAAGCATAATATCTATCTGAACAATTGCCAGTCGTAGGTAACGCTGTTTCCTGCCCCCGGAGCCGCTGCCAGGTTAACGGTAAAGCCGGTAATCTTTTTGGTGATACTCTTTACCACACGGCTATCGGCAACAGGAATGCCTTTTCCGCCTACCGGAGTCAGCGTCAGATAATACGAGGTGTCCTGTTCGGATACGGCAAAGGTTACCGGAGCACTGACAGCAGTACCGGATATAGTAACCGAGCCTCTCAGGTTCCTGGCTGCGATGCTGCCGGCGGAAACCCCGGATATGCCGGAGACGCTTTTCGCATCGGTGCTGCCCTGATGCAGCTTGCCCACAAACTGCCAACCCTTTGCACTGCCGACATCATAGCACTCGCAATAGTTGTCTATGCCGCTATCCTGTATCTCTTTGGCGGCAAGGCCGTTTATGTGGAAGTTGTAGAAACGGTTGTGCCGGCTACCGGCATCCAGCACCAAATTCTTCCTGCCGATGCTGCTGAAGGCGATATCGCTCTTGCTGCGGTAATGTCCCGTCCAACTGCAATCATCAGTATTTATAAACTCTATGCCGTTGCCTCCGGAGGTGCCGAGACTGACCCCGTTTATGGTAAGACTCCTGCAACCCGTCAACCGGAGTTGGGGTGTCCCGCCTCCTGAATTGCCGATATTCGTTATGGTCGATGCCCTGGAATTAATGAATTCATAAGCCGGTGCCTTCCCGGAGCCATAACTGTTGTAGCAACTGGTGAATGAGGAACCGCTTATTCTTCCCTTGAATACCTGGTGCCTCCCTCCGCGAGTCAACCCGCCCTGTACAGCACGTATCGTGGAGCAATTCAGCCCCCCGGCCTCGCCGTCCACCGGCGTGGAATCAACCTCCAGCACTATGGTACTATTGGCCGATGTTCCCGGAACACAATCGCCGTATATGCTGTCTATACTGGATTCTTTGACACTGCCCTCCAGCCGGATCAGGCGCTGGTGGTAGCTGTTGTCGCCCAGAATAAGCAGGTTCTCCAGGTCCGCCTGGAAGGTCTGGCTGAGGACGACCTTGCCGTTCAGCTTATAATGGATGGCTGAAACCCCCTTGACATCAGGCAGCGAAAAGGCCATATCCCTGATGGATTGATTAAGAACACAGGCGGTCCTGGCTTCCCATTCTATCAGAGCTCTGTTCCTGGGAAAATCCGTTGCCTTGCTGCTGCCTATGGTAGTTCCGCCTCGCATGCCGCTGCCTTGCAACCGGACTGTTCTGCCGGAGCCGTCGGCGCCTGTACGCGGCAATACTATAGGCTTGCTCGTTTTATAACGCCCCGTGAGAAAGAAGACCAGTCCCCCGTTATTGCCGTTCATAGTGGCGGCGGCGTTAACGGCATCCTGTATGGCTGCCGTGTCATCCGTACTGCCGTCTCCCCTGGCTCCCCACCACTGCGGATAGACCCTTTCCAGCTTACCCTTGTTGCCGCTGAATGATACCTTCCCAGGGGCTGTGCAGTTGAATATCTGCTTTGTGGGCGCCTGTACAGGCCCGTTGATGGTCACCGTGCCGGTAGTGATATTCAGCCTGCCTTCTCCCCAGAAGAGGAGTGTCACGTTGGCCGGCACCGTAACATTACTCGATATGATCGTGCTCACCGGTATGAGCAGTGTTCTGACGTTGCTGCCTATACCGGATATGGCTGCGGCAAAGTCAGCATATTTCCGGACGTTGTCCACCGTCTCATCCCAGGATTTGCGGCCTATATCCTGCGCTGTTATCGTATCCGCTGTTTCAGCCCGGGCAGTGCCGCTCAAATGTGTACACTGAAACGTTATGCCGAGGAGCGCTGCAGATAGTAGCGCAAATAAGCTTCTCTCTAATAACGATATCCTCATTCTCATACCCCCTATCTTACCAGATGCCAGTCGTAAGTAATGCTGTTCCCGGTTCCCGGAGCCGCCATCACGTTGATTCTGAAGCCGGCGGCACTCTTATCCACGGACAGGATGCGGCGGCTGTTGTCGGCAGGGATACCGGTCTGAGTTACCGGAGTCAGCGTCAGATAGTACGCAGCATCAATCTCCTCCTTACCTGTGCCGAAGGTCACATCCGCACAGACAGAGGTTCCCGATACCGTAACCGTTCCTCTGAGATTCCTGGCTGCAATGCCGGTGCCCGATATCCCGGATAAACCGGAAAGATCCCGGACATTTACATCGCCTCTGCAGAGCTTGCCCATAAACTGATGTCCCAGCTTCCGACCGCTGACATCGTAGAACTCACCGTAATTGTCGGTGCCGTTATCCTGTATTTCATTGGCGATGCTGCCCACAATAAGCCAGTTATAAAAACGATTGCGCTCGCAAGCTGCATCCAGAACCAGGTTCTTGTAATCGTGATTGGGGCCCAAATAGAACGCGGGCTTCCATCTGCCGCGCCAATGCGCTGTCCAGATGCAATCGTCTGTGTTAACCAACTCTATGCCGTTGCCCCATCCACAACCGGTATCATCAGGGCATCCGGGCGTAACATTGGTGAGCACTAACTGGGAACAGTTCTCGAACTTGATCTGCGGCTTCTCGGATCTGCCCTCGGTACCTATGCCCGTGATTGTCGACGACTGGCTGTTGATAAAATAGTAATTAGGCACTTCCATATTCCCTATGCCGCTAAGGGAAGAAGAAATGTCACAACAGTAAATGCGCCCCTTGAACACCTGATGCAAGCCGCCGCGCGTCATTCCGCCCGTAATCTGCTGCAACCGGCTGTAATGCAGCCCGCTGCCGTCGCCGCTGCCGTAAGCGTAATCCACCTCCAGCACCAGCGTGCCGTCTTTTTTATCATCAGGGAGTTTAGTCCACCATGTTACCGGTCCCATATTGCAATCGCCGTATATATTCTTTATGCTGCTGTATTTGACGTTGCCCTCCAGCTTGATCAGGCTATCGTGATAGATGTTGCAGCCGTATATAGTTAAATTCTCCAGGTCTAATTGGAGAGTCTCGTTGAGGATAGCTTCTCTGCTTGAATTATCCGTCACTTTATAATGGATAGCTGAAACCCCTTCGATGTTGGGCAAAGAGAACGTCATGTCCTTGATGGATTGATGCCAAGTGCTGCCGGCCGTCGTTTGCTCCCATTCTATCAAGGCTCTGTTCCGCGGGAAGCTGGTCACCGCCATATTGCCTAATATAGTGCCGCCTCTCATGCCGGAGCCCTGCAGCCTGACCGTCCTGGTCGGTATGTTGCCGGTGCGCGGCAGTATTATGGGTTTGACCGTCTTGTAATACCCTATGGGGAAGAAGACGGTTCCTCCATCGTTCGAATTTATAGTGGCAGCGGCATCGACGGCGGCCTGTATGGCCGGCGTGTCGTCTGCAATACTGTCGCCTTTGGCTCCCCACCACTGCGGATAGACTCTATCCATTATCCCCTTGCTGCCGTAGAAAGAGACCTTTCCGGTGCCGGTGCAGTTGAATATCTGCTTCATGGATGCTTCCATCGGCCCATTGACGGAGACTGTTCCGCCGGTAATATTCAATTTGCCGTCTCCCCAGAAGAGGAGGGTAATATTGTCGGGAACCGTAACGTTGCTCTTAACATCAGTGCCGACAGGTATGAGCAGCGTTCTGACATTGCGGCCTATGGCTGTGACGGCTGCCGCCAGGTCGGTATATTTCCGGACGTTATCCACCGTCCCGTCAAAAGATTTGCCGGCAAGATCCTGCAAGGCTGTTCCATCCACCGGGACGGCCCATGCCGGACTGTCGGGATACATATATTGGAACGCTATACTAAGGAGCGTTGCAAACGTTAGCGTAAGCAGGCTCTTCTTTAAAACCGAGCGCTTCATTCTCATCCCCACCTATCTTATAAGATGCCAGTCGTAGATAATGCTGTTCCCGGCTCCTGGAGCCGCTGCCAGATTGACGGTGAAACCTGCAGATGTCTTGGCTATATCCGTTACGATATGGCTGTCGACAGACGGTTTGCCCCTCTCGGATACCGGAGTCAGTGTCAGATAATAAGAAGCATCAGGCTCGGGCTTGTTAAAGGTCACCGTAATACCGGCAGTGTTACCGGATACCGTAAACACTCCCCTGAGGTTTTTAGCTGCCGTGCCGCTGCCTGAAATTCCGGACAGGCCCGAGAGACTTCGCGCCTTGATATCGCCCTGGCGCAGCTTGCCTGCATATTGCCACCCGTTCGCGCCGCTGACATCGTAGGCCTCGCAGTAGTTATCCGTGCCTCTGTCCTGTATTTCGTCGGCTGCTTTGCCTGATATATTGAAGTTATAGAAGCGATTGCGCTCGCTGGCGGCATCCAGCGTCAGGTTGTATCTGCCGACGCTACTGAAAGCGATATCTCCGCTGCGACGGTACTGCCCTGTAAAGACGCAATCATCCGTATCGACTAACTCTATACCGTTGCCGGCACCTGAACCGGCGTTGACAGGATTGCCGAGGCCGAGCTCAGATATAATAAGGCTGTTGCATCCGCTCAGCCTGAGCTGGGGATTTGCACCCGAATCCGCGTTACCGATATTAGTTATAGTCGTTGTTCTACCGCCGATAATATCGTAAGCAGGCTCCTTTATTGAGCCATACCTGTTGTAACAATTGGCAAACAGAGAACCGCATAATCTGCCTTTGAATACCTGGTGCCGGCCGCCGCGAGATACGCCTCCCTGTATGTTGCGTATTATGCTGGCGTTGATTCCGCTGCCGTCGTCTTCCGGCCAGGTGGAATCGACTTCCAGAACGATGGTATCGTAAGCGGGCGATGTCCCCGGGCAACAATCACCGTAAATATTCTCCATGTTGCATACCTTCATATTGCCCTCAAGCCGGATCAATCGCCGGTGATAGGTATTATCGCCATAGATGAGTAGATTGTACAGATTTATCTGGAGGGTCTCGTTGAGCATGTTCATCTGGGTGGAATTATTCTTTATTTGATAGTGAATGGCTGAAACTCCCGGGACGGCAGGCAGCAAAAAAGTCATGTCCTTGATGGACTGGTACCAGGTCCGGTAGGGTTCCTGAGGATACGGTAGTACAGGCATCTTCCATTCTATCAGGGCTCTGTTCGGGGGGAAGCCGGTAGCCGTACTGCTGCCGAATACGGTTCCCCCTCCCATGCCGGCACCTTGCAGCCTGACCAGATTGACTCCAGCGTCACTGGTGCGCGGCAGTATTATGGGGCTGCTCGTATAATAATGCCCTGCAGGCAAGAAGACCGTTCCCCCGTTATTACTACGTATAGTGGCAGCAGCGTCGACCGTGGCCTGTACAGCCGCAGTGTCATCCGTAGCGCCGTCGCCCTTTGCTCCCCACCACTGCGGGTAGACTTTATCCATTATCCCCTTGTTACCGCCAAAGGATATCTTCCCGGTACCGGTGCAACTGAAGATTTCCTTCATGGGCGCCTGTATGGGGCCGTTGATGGTTACCGTGCCGGTAGTAATATTGAGTTTTCCATCTCCCCAGAAACGGAGCGTAATGTTGGCCGGTACCGTAACATCGGCAGCCACGTTCGTGCTCACCGGTATGAGCAGTGTTCTGACGTTGACAGCCCCTATGGCTGTTACAGCCGCTGCTAAACCGGTATACTTGGAGACATTATCCACTGTCGTATCAAACGATTTATTGGATAAATTCTGCGCCGAGACGGTATCTGCCGGAACGGCCCAGGCCGTTCCGGTCAGATGTATGGGCAGAAACGTTATTCCGAAAAGAGCGGCAAATACCGATACAAAACATGTCTTCGAAATAGATCTTTTCATTGCATTAACCCTCCATAGATAAGTCCATGCAGCCGGGAAATCCGGCCGGTTTCAATATCTATAAACCTCTCAGCATTATCAGTATTTACCGTTCTCCTGCAGTAGTTCCAAGGCATATTTATAGGTATCCAGGTTGATGGTGGGCGGGACGGAGTGGTCGGAGTGGAAGATATAGGGTATCCTCATCTCGGACAGACCTTTCAGCTTGGGTACTATCTCCTCTTTGATCTTGGCACGGTCGTTGGTGTTAAGGACCACCACGTTCATGTTGCCCATATAGCTGAGCTTTGTTCCGTATTCTTTGGCTATCTCCAGCACGTTGCAGCCGGCCTTGGCTTCCATGGGTTGCAGGCAGTCGAATCCGGCCTCTATGATCAGAGGTATAGCCTGCCTTATATCCCCGCAACTGTGCAGGATAACCTTTATGCCGTAATCTTTGAGGAAGGACACCCACGCCTTCTCATACGGCATGGTCAGCTCCTTCAGAACCCGTGGAGAACAGAACAGACCATTGGAATAGCCCATGTCCTCATAAACGAAGAAGCCGTCCGGCACTCCCGCCTCGCTGAAGAGCAGAGCATAATGCTCACGGAAGAAGTCCAGGTATACCTGGCAGAAATCATTTATCCACTCCGGCTCCAGCAGCAGGGCCGGCAGGAAGTTCTCATCTCCCATGGTAGCCCTCATATGCTCGAAGATAAACTTATTGCCGAAGAGGGAGAACTTGCCCGAGGCCTTAATGCTCTCCAGTTGCTTTTTGGTAGCCTCAATATCTACCAGTCTTTCCCGGTTAACCTGCAACAGGGGCTCCCGGTATTCCTGCCACTTCTCCGGAGTGGTTACTTCAAAGCCTATATGCTCAGGGGTGCCGGAGCGCTCTTTCCAGTATTTCAGGGTAGCCCCATGGCCGTCCCTGACTACCTGCCACTCTGCCGATTCCTCAATTACATCCCTGCGCCCCGGAAAGGGCTCGGTGTTTACCCCACCGCCCGCAAGACGCATATCAAGACCAAAGTAATCGACATGATCATCTCCGGTATAGCCTTGCTCCGGCCAGGCCTTGCCCAGCGTCTCACTCCAGAAATGCTCGTAGCATCCCATCCTGTCGGGT
>JAQVUQ010000094.1 GCA_028699365.1 bacterium
CTGCGGGGAGAAGGGATTGCCGGTAACAGTGCATATAGACTATGAGTTCGACAATGGTAATAAGTATCCCCGCCCCAATTACTGGTACGGCGGTGGGATAGAGGCGTTTGAAAGAGCCCTGCAGGCCTGTCCTGAGACCATCTTTCTGGGGCACGCTCCCGGTTTCTGGGCCCATATCTCGGGAGATGACCAGTATGACAAGGTGGCGTATCCCAAGGGTAAGGTTATACCCGGAGGAAAGCTGATAGAGATGCTGAGGAAGTATCCCAACCTCTACTGCGATATATCGGCCGGATCCGGCTGCAACGCTTTGAAGCGTGATCCGGAATTTGCCGCGGAATTTCTGACGGAATTCCAGGACCGGGTGCTCTATGCCAGGGATTACTTTGACAATGCCCACCAGGAGTTCCTTAACAGTCTGGGTTTACCGGCGGATGTTCTTGGCAAGCTATACAGCGGCAATGCTGCGAGATTGGTTCGGATGCCTTGACGTTATTTGATTTTTTTGCGGCACAATCATGTTGTAAAATACGTATATAAAGCGTGATTCATTACATGTCGGTATTATCCTGGTGGATTGACCGCTGCCCAGTTTCATGGTGCGGCACATCAGAAGTCTCAGCGGTTCTACGTTATTGCAGACTGCCGTATCCCGGAATACTGTCGTAGTTCTTTATAAGCTTTGTTTGCTGCTGCCTGCTCGATACTCCGAAGACCTGGATTTTGTCCAAATCACTTCTGAGCCAATTCGTGAAACGCTGGATCATATTCATGATGCACTCGCTCCTTGGCTGGGAAGTCCTCGATATAGAGAAACGGCGGACAGAGAGTGATCAAGTATACCGGTGAATGCTGGTCAATATATGCCGGCAGTAAGCACCCAGAAGAGGTCTGGGAGATGTCCAAGTGCCTTAGAGCCGCTAGCCTGAATTTACGAGTAGCCTAAGAAGCCCATGAAAAGAGGCATTTCCAGGGGTATCAGGTGTAGGTCTAAAGAAATCTGCTAAGGTCTAATTCTTTGAAAGCTTGATTCCGAATAGCATTCTTCTTGCTGAGTATAAGATTCCCCCGTAGATATTTCAGATATTTGAAGGATTTTATTATTCTCTGTCGAATCTTATTATTAAGCAATAAATTGTGTATATAAAGTAAAGGGCGTATACAAAATGTCTCTGGCGGGAATTGTCGAAGAGCAGATAAGAAAGCAAATAGTAGACGGTAAGTATAAGGAAGGGGATAAGCTGCCGTCGCTAAAGGAGTTAGCGCTTATTTTCAATGTTAGTTCCATCACGGTAAGAAGCGCCATCGATAATCTGGCTAGAGAGGGGTTTGTAACCAAAAAAAGAGGAAGTGGATATTATGCGCTGCAAGGTCTGCAGTCCAGGCAACCGGTGGTCGCAGTACTTTTATCCGATAAGCTTGAGGTTGGCTCTTTTACAAGGAAGCAGCATTACCATTTTCTGATAGAAACCATTCTTAAAGAAAACAGCAAGAAGGGCTATAACTACCATGTCCTGGTCATAGATAATAAGCAACCTGTCAGTGTCCAAATGCTTAGATCCATTGATAAGGATGCTGTCATTTTTTCCGGCATAAAGTTGGCTACGTCCATAGTAAACTATCTCAAGCAAGAGAGTGTTCCCTACGTATGCACTAACTGGGCCGGAGAGAATGTAATTTCTCTGGATTTCGACCATAGTAAGTTCGTGAATGAGAACTTGGATTACCTGGTAGCAAACAATCACCGAAAGATTGGCTTGCTGATACGCAAGACATTGGTTAGGGATGTTTACAAACACGTTGTTGGATATTTTCACAAGGGCATGTTTGATAGAGGACTGCCTGTATCTCATGATCTAGTCTATACTCTGGACGACGAGAACGGTTATCCGGATGTTATTATAGATAATATCTTGAAACGAAAAGAACGTTTAACTGCTTTATACTGTTGGGGTGTAGCAGAGCCCGTTATAGAAAGATTAAAAAAAAGAGGGATAAGAATTCCTGAAGATATATCGATTGTAGCTTATGGCAACGAATTGTTTCCCAATAAGTATAACGTTACGGGACATCAGGTGGAAATGCATCGAATAGCGGAAGAGGCGATGAAAATTATTGCGCTACAATTGCGAAGGGAGGATTGTATAACCATTCCTGCAGAGACAAGGCTGGATGGTAAATGGATAGAGGGCTCTACGGTGAAAAGAATTGAATAATGAATCAACAAGGGGGAAAAAGTGAAATGTCTACTCGACCTACTCGACCTACTCGACAAAAAAAGGGATTTACGCTTATAGAATTGTTAGTCGTTATTGCTATAATTGCACTACTAAGCGCGATTCTGTTTCCGGTGTTCAGTAAGGCAAGGGAGAAGGCAAGGCAGACACACTGTGCCAGTAATTTGAAGCAGATCGGGCTGGCCTTATCTATGTATGTCCAGGACTACGATGAAACCTTGCCCATGGCCTATAGCTATACTAGTGGTGCTGTCTGGTTCGGTCTACTAACTAAAATAAGTAAAACTGCATATGGTCTCGGGTATATCAAGAACATCGATATATTCAAGTGCCCGAGTCACGATGGTTTCCAGTTCGATACCACCAATCTTTCTTACGGCTACAACAGAAGAGGTCTGGGAGGTGGGACGGCAACCTCGGCGGCAGGCCAATATGTACGATGTATGTCTGATTTCAGTGATATCTCATCGATGATAGCTGTAGCTGATAGCGCACGGAAAGAGATCGGTTTTGCGTATATTGTAGAGGCTGGAACCAGCAGTTTCGGGATCTTCAGTACTACTAAGCCCAGCCTTTGTAAGATCAACCATCAGGACGGGGCTAATGTTCTGTTTCTGGGAGGCAATGTCAAATGGTTTTCAAAGGACAGCCCTGTACTGGTGGGACCCTATGGAACTACTGAGGAGAGACGTAAATACTGGGGTTATTGATCGAAGAGCATATAAAAAGACTACTTAGCGCCCGGTTGGTAATAAACAAGGAGAAGAAGGGAAATGCCTACTTTACTAAAATGCTTGTCCAGGATACTTTTATTAGCTGTTACAGTATCAATAGTATTTCTTGCCGGCTGTAGTAGTAAAGATACTAGAAATATGATCACAATCTACTATACTTTTTCCCCGCAGGTAAGCCCGTATATTGCCGGCGTTTGCAAGGAGTTCGAGGTTGCTCATCCCGGGATTAAGGTCAAAGCAGAGCCGGTTTCCGGTGATTACTACACCAAGTTGCAGACCATGATGGCAGGGGGGATGACTCCTGACGTTATCTATATGCAGAATAAAAGCCTGGCGGATTACAGAGACAGAGGAGTGTTGCTCAACCTTAGCCCGTATATAGAGAAGGATAAATATGCCCTTGAAGATATCTGTAAGTTAGGCTTTGAAGAAGGCGGCATTAACGAAGGAGCAGTCTACGGTATACCTCTTACCGGTACGGCAGAGATGCTTATCTATAACAAAGATCTGTTCGACAAGGCAGGGTTGAAGTATCCTGATCAGACATGGACCTGGAAGGCTATGCTGCAGGCAGCTAAGAAGCTGACAGTGGATACCAATAGAGACGGCAGGATAGACCAGTATGGTATCTCCACCATGCCCGGATGGTGGGCAACAGATATAGCCTGGATATGGGCCAATGGAGGAGATGTCTTCAATAAGGACCTGAGCAAGTGCGTAGTCAACAATGCTAAGGCCCGTGAAGCAATGCAGTTCATGGTGGATTTGAGCAATAAGTATAAAGTAACTCCCAAAGGTGTAACCGGCTCGGAAGTAAAGAATGCGGCGGAGCTGTTTATGACTGGCAGGCTGGGGATGTATGCCGGACTGCCCTATCAGGCCTTGTCGGATTTCAGCGCAGTGAGAAACCTTAACTGGGACATAGCCCTGATGCCCAAGTCCAATAGCGGGCAGAGAGTAGTCAGATATACCGGAGAGTGCTGGACGGTATATGCCGGCAGCAAGCACCCGCGGGAAGCCTGGGAAATGGTCAAGCATCTCAGCTCAGCCAGGACAGCCAAAGGGCTGGCTGAGCTTAACGCCATCCCGGCTCGGATGTCCGTGCTGAAATCAACAGCCTTTATCAAGGAGAAAACACCGTTTAAAGAGGAGAAGATAGTGGAAGCCATAGCCGATGCCCGGGCAGTGCCCAGTCTGAAGTGTGTAGAGCAACTGGGCAGCATCTGGCGCAGGCCGATAGAAGAGGTAATGCTGGGCAAAGGCACGGTTGCCAAGGCACTGGCTACTATAGAGAAAGACATCAATGCCGTTCTGGCTAAGTGACAGGTGAAACGAATGAGATCAAATAGCTTTGCAATCAATGAATTACGCAATCCGCCGGCGGAATTGTGGCCCGGCTATTTTTGGTGTATCAATGACCGCATGGAACTGGAAGAACTCCTGGAGCAGTTGCGCGATATGCACGCACATGATGCCCGATCCCTCTGCTTTATGCCGGTGCCGAAGGAAATGCGTCCCGATGTTTTGAGATCAGAGATGTCCCCGGCATATCTGTCCGAGGGATATTTTGAAATCGTCAAAGCAATTGTCGCAGAGTGCCACAAGCTGGGAATGAATTACTGGCTGTATGACGAAGGGGGATGGCCTTCGGGAGGCGCCACAGGCCAGGTCTATGCACGCGATCCCATTGCCCATTCTCCCAAAATCGTCGTTTTTAGGGACTCGCTTATTGGTCCCGATGAAGCTTATACGGTTCCGCCGGACGTATTATGCGCAGCTCTTCATACCCGGGGAGGGTGGAAAACCTATCTGCCGGGGCAGACAATAGAGGGGCTCTCATCCGATTCGAACTTGCGGGTGTTTTTTATCAGATACGTTACCCACCACCAAGGTAATTCCGAGACTAATAACGCCTACGCGGACCTTTTGAGCCCCAAAGCAGTTGAAACCTTCCTGCAGCTTACGCACGAACGTTATGCCGGACATCTTGGTCACCTGTTCGGGGATACCATTCGATTTGCGTTTACGGATGAACCATCCACGACTTATACAAAGGCCTCTCAACTGACCTGGACGGATGATATGGCTGAGGCATTTTGCCAAATAAAGGGTTATGATCTTATTCCTCGTTTACCGGAATTGATGGATAGCATTGATGAAAACGAGGCGCCTGATCGCGCTCAGTTACGCATCGACTTCCACGATGTATGCTCGCGCCTTTTTGTCGAACGTTATTTACTCCCGATTAGAGAATGGTGTCGCCGGAACGGACTGCTTTCGGGCGGGCACTTCGGCGGCGAAGACGAGCCGCATTACAATACCGATGGCGGTTACGGCCATATCCTGCGTGCTTTGCGCGCACTGGATTTGCCCGGAGTGGATGCGATCTGGCGCGAGCTTTTTCCGGGAAAGCGCAGCCATCATTTCCCCAAATATGCATCCTCCGTGGCGCGGCAAATGGGGCAGCCGTATGTGCTTACCGAATCCTGTGCCGCGTATGGAAGCGGTCTTACCCTGGCGGAAATGAAATGGATAATCGATCAGCAGTACGTGCGCGGCATATCCATGGCGGTTATTTCCAGCTATCTTTATTCCACTCGTGACCATTTTATGCAAACGTGGTGCCGTCCCCAATTCGGACGTTTTTATCCCCTCTGGAAATACAGCGCGTCTTTCCACGCCTATGTAGCCAGATTGGGCTATCTGCTTTCACGGGGGCAACCCTCCTGTCACACTGCCGTCTATTACGACGTGCGGAGCATCTGGGCCGGCGGTCCTACTCAGCAGAGAGCGATAGAACTTCATGAGCGACTGGCAGAGAATCTTTTGCAGAGCCAGTGCGATTTCGACTTTATCGACGACGATATACTGGCCGGTCAAGGCAGCCGGATTGAAAACGGAACTCTGGTTGTAGGTCCTATGCGTTACGACAAAATCGTGGTGCCGTCCACCGATTGGATGGATGAAAGCGCATTGGCAGGCGTGGTTGAGTTTGTTCGCCAGAGCGGAACCCTGATCACAGTAGACGGTCCACTTCGTGCTGCTGGGGGGAGAGTGACGTTGCCGCCGGCCTTATCCGAGAGATCGGGGAGCGGAGCCGGCATTACAGCCACGACAATCGATCAGGTATCCACCGCGCTGGAACCTGTTGTGCGTTTGTGCGATCCATGTGCAGACATCCGTGTCTGTAAACGTACGGATGAAAAAGTATCGATCTACTTCCTGACCAATGAGGCGAACCGTCCCGTCCAAACCCAGGTAACCTTTGCTGAAAAAACAGTCCCCAGTCTATGCGACCCATCGACAGGTGAATTGTATCGTTATCCCGCCCGGCAGACTCATGAGGGAACAACGCTGGAACTCAAATTCCCGTCCCTGGGGTCCAAGGCGATTCTCTTTGGGTGTGAGGCAGATAAAACATGGAGTGAATTTCAGGCTGCGGATGCCGTCCTTTTGGAAACAGGGTGGACCGTGCGTCCCCTCTGCCGTTATGTAGTTGGAGAACACAATTATGAGATTACAGAGCTTCATGAACAGCCTCATTCCTGTGAGTTGGGCGACTGGAGAAGCGTTCTGGGCGATTGGTTCAGTGGAGACGCCGAGTACGTGACAGAGTTCGATTGCACCATGGAACAGGCGGGCAAGCCCGCCAGACTGGATATTGGAGACGTGCGCTACGCCTGTGAGGTCGAAGTGAATGGACATTCCGCCGGCCGCCTGATCTGGAAGCCGTTTGAATTGGAACTGAACGGCATGCTGAACCCCGGGAAGAACACCTTAAAGGTGACAGTCACCAATACGCTGGCCAACGCCCTGCACGATCCCGAAGTCGTGCAATGCTGGGAGAATAAAAAGTGGCCGCGAGGGTATGATGTTAACGCCCGCAAATTCGAGCCGGACAGTTTCCCAAGCGGCCTTTTCGGCCCCGTGCGTGTTCTGTTCGGAAGCTATGCGCAGGAAACCTGAAGGAGCAAAATCAAAAAATGGCAGCCTTGATTAACGCAATTCTATCCGGAATGTCCAATACGGCAGTGGCATGCACATTAAAAGGCGCGCAAACGGCAGGGTGCAGGATGATTTCCTTTGGAACAGTATTTATGGGAACGGCAGCATTGTGTTCGCTTGCAGTCATCCCTGTCTTTCCCGGCATGCGTTCCATATTCTGGAGTTGGAGTCTTGGAGCAGGTATGGGCTTGATCTTTATTGCCGGGTTAATGTTCACCTTTCAGGCCAACAAGGAGGGGCCGCCCTCCATCGTTTGGCTCATGGTCAATATGGGCTTGATCGTGCCGATAGCCTTGATGGCGATATTTTACCATGAGCCGTTATACCTTTCCGATCTCTTGCTTATGGGTACTTTTATCCTGATGCTGTGGCTGTTCAGACAGGGCATCAGCACAGCCGGTGATTTTTCAGGGGGACGTCCTTTATATTACGTATTGTTGTTGATCCTGGTCTTCCTCACCAACGGTCTGCTGATGTTTGGGTTCAAGCTAAATCAGATACTTTACCCTGCAGCCAGCAAGGCTTCTTTTTTGGCTTCTCTCTACGGCAGCGGCTGCCTGCTCTTCCTTGCGGTCGCATATGCAAGACACCGTGGCAGGCTGTCGCAATTCCATGATCTTAAATGGGGCATGGCAGCAGGCATAGCTAATGTTCTGGCTAATCTTTTTCTGCAGGGGGCCATGAGCCTTCCTGCCGTGGTAGCCTTCCCGATCATGCAGGGGCTTTCACTGCTGGGAGGAGTTATTTTGACAGGTTGCCTTTACAGGGAACGTCTTAACGGATTCAAGGCGCTCGGCATCATAGCAGGCTTGGCAGTTGTCCTGCAGGCGGTGCTGAGATGAGGGTTATGAAAACGGGAGATATAAACGGGCAAAAACGGAGGGATAAAATGAGTGCGAAGGCCGTTATTCTGCTCGTGGCCTTGCATTTGTTGGGAAAAACATCCTTTAGGAGGAAAAGTAAAATGGCTACTCAGCCTACTCGACAGATAAGTGTTTATTTGATGGTTGCAATTGTCATAGCTCTGCTCACCGTTAATCATGCTGCATATGCTGCCACAAAGTATGTCTCGCTCTCCGGCAACGATAATTGGTCGGGAGATCAGGGGGCGCCCTGGCGAACGATAACGTATGCTGCCACTCAAGCACAAGCAGGCGATACAATCAGGATTGAAGGCGGCAACTATGGGCACGAGCATGTTGTAATAAGTAATTCGGGAATAGAAGGAAGCCATATTATTTTAGAAGGCTATGTTAACGGGTCTGATGAACTGCCGTTAATTGACGGACAGGATCGAACGGGAAACGGAATTTATCTTGGGTCAAAGAGCTATGTCGAAATTAAAAATGTAAATGTGACCCAATATCAATACGGAATCTACGCATCTTATTCAACGTATGTAACATTGGATGGTATGGATATATCCAGCCTTGGGAATACGGGTTGGGATGGATTTGGTATTTTTTGGTGGTATTCCGACCATTGTAATATACGGAACTGTGCTGTCACTGATGCAGGGGCAGTAAACGTTTGGTTGCGTTACTCACATTATAATTTTCTGAATAATTGCAGATTATATTACACCAACACGAGTAATCCGACCGATTATAACCTGGTTATAGGCTATGGACATGATAACACCATCCAGAATTGTCTCTCGCAAGATCAGGACCCTCAGAACTCACGCAGCGGGCAT
>JAQVUQ010000095.1 GCA_028699365.1 bacterium
CAATATGGCAGATTGTGCCAGCCGCCCCATAATGTGTAGCCGTCTATGCCATACTGATTGCGGCACAAGCCGATAGCCTTTACCCCGTAGTGTTCACTCATATATTCGGCTGAGAAACTGTCGATCATCCACATAGAGACCGTTTGCGGGTAACGGCCAAACAGGTCATTAAAACATGCCATAATTACATCTATAAGGCGGCGTCTTTCTGTCTGGCTGTATCCCATAGTCAACGCATGTTTGGCCCAAAACCATTCTTCGCCCGGGCCGATCTGGTAAGGCACATCGGCAGCGGCGGCATGAGATGACGTGATCTCCAGCCACAAACCCAGTTCATGCCGCCTATCCAGACTGTCACACAGATCTATATACCTCTCATCACACAGAGCATCGTACCGGGTCAGCCAGGTGCCTGACAGACCATATCTGTCTATCATATCCTTGAGTCCGACCGCCATTTCCCAGTTACTCCATATCGGCGGTGTATCAGTGCCTCTGAGTGGTAAATTGTAAAGTAAAAACCGCTCCGAGCTCTTCGTCATTATTGCCTCACAATATCATATTAGCAGCCTTAACAAGGCAACACAGGAATTGATTTTGCAATTAGCATCCTATTTATCTAATCAAATGCCAATCGAAAGAAACACCGTTTTCCGTTCCAGGCGCAGATTCGAGTGTCAAGGTAAAACCTCCGGTTGCCTTGCTGATAGACTTAATGCGATTAGATCCTGTTGCAGGAGTACCAGTATAAGTTGTAGGCGTTACAGTAAGAAAATAATCAGTATCCGGCTCAGATGTATTAAACGTTACCGTGCCAGTATCAGGTGTACCGGAAATCGTGATGACACCACGCAAGTTAGCAGATTCTAAGGCAGTTCCGGAAATTCCAACAAGACCCGTTTGATGAAGCCCGGACGAGTTACGCATGGTAACAGGATTTGTTGCGCTTCCAGAAACAAATGTTCCATTCACAAATGAATTAGGACCAATATATGGCCTGATTGGACCACTGCCTCCATAAGAAATATTAGTTGTATTGTTCCGGAAGTTATTTCCTATTATTACAGCATCTTCAACAAGGCTTCTTAGCAGAATAGCCGTGTTACTATCGGTAAACTGATTACCTGATATCAAAACACTCCGGTGTGCGATACCGGAAGTTGCGTTAACATCAAGTGCAGTAGAGTTGTTTTCAAAAAAACAACCGATCACAACCTGGCTTTCGGAAGCCCCCGCAGACGTTGCAAGAGATAATCCACATTCATTGGTTGAATTCATCGCTGAAAAAATACTATTAGCTATATACACAGATGCACAATTATTTGCCCTTGCGCCGTATCCTACATTATCGCTCATGTAACTATCTTGAATAGTGAGGACAGTTATATCGCTCGCAATTAGACCGGCTCCACGGTTAAGGCTGCTCCCTACATGACGCAATACAACATTCACAGAAGTGCTAAGGGAAATACCCCGATCATTTGCAGCAAGATAAACATTTTCAATTAAAAGGCGTGTTGCCTCATATGCACTAATACCATGGCTTGAATTGGCGTTCCCTAATACTGCTATGTCTCTGATAGTGATATCCCATGCAGATGATATATTAAGCGCAACACCTGTTCCATTATTCTGAATTGTCGTAGTTGTGAAGCCATTATTGATTGGGCAACCACGACCGGAGCCTTGAAGGATAATACCTTTTCTCACCGTTAATGCCGATGTTATAACATAAGTTCCTGAAGGGAAGAAGACTATACCTCCTGATGAGAAAGAATCAATCGCATTCTGGATGGCAGTAGTATCATCAGTAGTCCCGTCTCCCTTTGCTCCGTATGCACGAACATCCGCCCATGGCTTTTTTGCTATTACATCACCAATATTTGATATCGTTCTACTATTAAAATCAAGATCTACTGTTAAAGCTGAAGTAGTAGACGAAGGATAATCCACTGCCTGTGCACCATTGATGCACACTTTCGAACATAGGATTACACTCACCATATATGTTACTAGAATTAACCTCTTCATTTCATCCACCTCCATATTTTGTTAGCCTCTTGCCAGCAAGTAAATACATTTTTCATGGTATTACAATCTGGTGTTGACCGGCTGATAGTATCAGCCGGTGTTCTCCGCTTTTTCCCTCTAACCGCAAGATCAAATTGATCTCATCCGTCGTCTCCACCGCTACCTCCCTTCTCCCGGTATTAGCATTATTATGGCATAGCAACGATAAGTTACGTCTGTTAAAAAGCAAATTACCGATGCCGTGTTCACCCTCCATACCTATCAGCCAGGTAATACTGTTGGATGCAGCGTCAAAATTCATCCCCAAGACGTTCTCGATCAGCATGGATATCGGCCCCAGACCACTCCAGCCAACAAAGTTATTGCGAACAAGATTCCCCCCTTCATCCGGAGAGGCAGGGCGCAGGTATTCAGGAGAATAACATTCCCAAATACCGCCATAAGCCTCGTTTTTCATCACCTCGGCCATAGCGGCGATGTGTCTGATGGCAATATCTCTGGCTGCACCGGTCCGGCCACGAACGGCAAGTCCTTTGGCAAGCATGTAGTCTATCGGAGCCCATACCCCCCCTAGCCAGTAATTCCCCAACGGTGAATAATTGGGATCATCCTTGGAAAGAGCAGGCAGTGGATGTATAGTCCAAAACTCATCAGGATTGAAAATATGTTCCATTAGGCTATCCACTTGTCTATCATCAGCTGCCATGCTGATGATAGACCAGAAAGCAGCTGTGGTCTTGTGATTAAGGAAATTATGTCTTAGTTTCCCAATACTGCGAGCGAATAAATCAAAATACATTCCCATGCGCTGACACCAGTGATACCGGTTTATCAAGCAGCATAGTTCATGATGTTCCCTAACGAAACGGTCAGCAATGTCCTCCTGATCAATATACCTGGCTATCTTGGTCAGGTATAGAGCACTTAATGCCTGTTGGCAAGCTAGGTCTATAAAACATATGTCGCTGCCGTCCTGATGTACGGCATTGTATCCGCTGCGTGGGGAGTTATCCATGCCCGTTGAACCGGAATCTTCAAACCAGTAAAGACCGTTTATCCTGGTCCTATTGGCCTTGATCCAATCAAAATAACGTATTAGACGCGGTAGTATGATCTCAAAACGACCGTCATCACCAGTAACCAGATAATATTCCCACTCTACCCAAGAAAAAAGAGGTGGATTGACACGCTGACCGAAAGCATCCTTTTCTGTTGCAATAGAATAGGCCATACTCATGTAACCGTCCTGTGCCTGCAAACGATAAAGATTGTCCAGGTTGTTCATACATGGTAAGGTACCATTAGAGAAGCGGGCAAAGAGGGCCATGAAGCATGAATCCCACTGCCAGATATTACCGGAACCCGGCATACAGGAAAGTTGTGGCTTCCACCCCGGCTTATCCGGGTATTCCACGTTGACAAAAGCCAAACGCCAGGCAGTGTCGTAAAGTTCCACCCATTCGGGATGGCGCTCACATATTATTGATGGCAAAGCCTTGGGACAATATTCGAACAACTTATTCACAGCCCACCTCAATGTTTCAGAATACAGTATCTAAGATAAGCACCATTCGCTACACAACCCGACCATGGCCTCATAATTCGCCATGGTTCTCCGGCTTATCTCTCTACCGTATGGAGCAGCAGAAGGCATAAGTACAAAACCTCTGCCGTTACCTGCAGTTCCCTCCTGTAATGAACGAGTAACTACCTTCTCGAACGCACTCGTCTCCATATTCACTACATCGCCGATTTCAAGATTTCCGAAGAGTACAATATCTCTTCCATACTCACGCCTGATTTCACAAAGTTCCATATCACCCTGCGGTGGCGGCTCCAGCGGATCAAGGCCATCTATGCCCATTCCAACCAGATAAGGCAGAATATTGCGCAATCGGCCATGCGAATGAATCCTAACAAAACCTCCGTATTTTTTTATTATCTCTACCATAGGGCCAGTATATCGAACTACATATTCATCAAACAGTCGTGGAGGCAGGTACGGCTCAGAGGCATACTCCGGCCCACAGATACGCCAGAGATGACCAGGGAACTCGCTGGCAACTCTTTCTACTATCGGATAGATTGCCCTCGAATGTTTCTCAAGTAGAGAGTGAAAAAGTTTGGGTTCAGTAAACGCAATAGTGCAATATTCTTCCATGCAAAACAGATAGGCAGCTTGGCCGAGGGGATCGGGCGTATCAATCATTACTATCCCTCTATTACCAACTTCTCTCTCGGCATCAACAAGATCGGAGATATCCGGCTCATTTGCCAAAGCCTCATCCGGCAGTTTCAAATAAGCTTTGAGATCATCAACGTTTTTCAAAGGATGCTCCAAAAGCCAGGTAGTGTTGATTCCCGGATCACGCCTTGATAATGCGGTTAGCTTCCGACCTGCCACACTGATGACGGTTTTGTGAAAACGGGAGCCTTTATCAATATATTCCTCATCATGTAAAAATTCCTGTCGTCTTTTATTTAAAGCAAGGTTTGGGCTACGCATACGTATAAGATCGGTTTTTTCCTCGGCTAGTCGCAGCAATTCTCTCCAGGAAGGATCGTTATATATATTGAAAGGATCAGGGTCTTCCAGATTAATCTTAAAACCGCCAATCTCATAGAAATTAACCGCAGGTCTGTCTACGGCCTTTCCACAAATAGTAGCAACAAGTCGTTCTTTACCTGTCATTCGTCTCTCCTAGTTTATTTTTGTCAAAATTTTATCTTCACTCATATAATATGCTTCATCTGTTACAACATATTCTAAAGCATAATTAGCCAGCAATATAATTTAGTTCCAAATCATCAAACCAGACAGCTCCGTTATTCCCATCGCTCCGGCAGGCAACGACCGCCTTCTCAGCATGCTCAGGCACTTCACCTTTTAAAGAGATCCTCTGCCAGTCTGTAGAGCCCTGAATCTCCTTGCTTCCGCTTTTCAAAATAAGCTCGTTATCCCTGGTATAGAAGTAAATTACAAGGTAACTTGCGCCCGTAGCCTTTTCCGTCTTCATCCAGCCTGAATATTCAAATACCTGCGCTGCCTTAACAGGCACCGCACAGGTCCATCTCTGCCGCCATTCTATTCCCTGAGGCGGCGTCCACATGAGCTTAAGAGCATGCTCTCCGCTTCTAACCGGAGTGAACCACATGGAATAAAGTCGACCCCATACCCACTCAGCCCGCCCCACTCTGTCCTGCAAATCATGGTATCTTACCACCCAGCCAACGGGTATATCTGTTCCATCGCTTATTTCAAATCCGGGATTCTGGAGGAGATTGATCATGGTGGGTAAGCTGTGATAGTTACACCAGTAAGAGACACTTAAGTTGCAGTCCACCAACCCGATAGCGGTATGGATCACATCGGCCACAGCACGAACGTTCTCTAAAGCATTTTTCAGGATAAGTCCTTCCGCTGCAGAAATGTCTCCGGCCTTCCAGGCTGCATCCACCGCAGGCACGTTCCCTTCTGTAAAGCGTAAGAGAGCATGCATCCGCTGTTCAATATCGGCAACGGCTTCATCGATAGTCATACCAAGCTTTTGGGGAGTATAGCCTTCCAACCTGATAGCTTCCTCGGGATTGGCAACATGCCCTTTGATATGCAAGTCAGGCCAGTATGCAAAGGCTCCTCTGTCTTCAACATGGTGCAGCAGTACCCCCAAAAAGCGCATCCCGTCCGCAAGGCGCCCGTCTCTCCAGCAATCTATAACTTTGGGAAAGTACCGGGCCGGTGCCTCATATGAACCCATCGGACAATAGCCGAAATCCTCTTTATACATCTTCTTGTGGTGAAAAGACGGGCTGTACTTCGTATCGGACAGCATACCGGGAATATAGTCCGGTACCTTGTAAGTTACCGGATCAAAGCCACAATAGTATGAGATATCCCATTCCCGTCGGATATCGGTCGTTCTTGGCATATCAGGGCTTCCGCTCTCTCCACCGAAGCATCCGTAGTGCGCCCAGTTCAAATCGGGAAATTCACAATATATCTTCCAGAGCAAATCCTTCTCCGGCTCAAGAAATTTTCTTTCCGGCTCGGTTAACACTTCCAGTGCTGCTTTGGTAATATAATTATGCTCCTTACTCCATAACACAACAGGTAGAAAAAAAATAGCCGCGTTGTCCCTGGTTACTCTTGCAATAACCATACATACTATTAATATTACCCAATTTACCCAGGCGCTTCTCTTCTTATATATTTTACCAATCAGTTCTTTACCTTGCCGAAAGTGGTATTTCATACTGGTCTCCTGTTAACAAATGAATAGACTATACTTTTTGTTTTTTATCACCAATTGTTATGTATCAGCTCTTTACAACGGCGTAATTAATCATGAGCCATGGACCGGCTCCTACAGTCCCTTTCTTCTCCAGGTTTTCTATAAGCAAAGTATTTTTTCCGACATTAAGAAATGAGGGCTGTAGCGGAAATTCTTTTATTGTCCATTTCTCATTATTAAAGCCGCTATCTTGAATCTCTCCTTCAAAGATCAGATTATCGTTCATTAGAATACGCATCCGAAATCCCTTATCTCCGTAATCGGCTAAACCTGATATTGCAAGTTTGCAATTATGATCATAAGAAGCAGCAAGACTGAAGTCCGCACTCATCCGGCTAACATTCTCGGTACCATAAACCCAAGCTGCATGTCTTTTCACATTTTTAGCAGCCTCACCGACAATACCTTTATATCCTCCTGAAAAATCATAAGGAACTAGAAATACATCGTCAGATTTTGCACCAGTCTCCTTACATGCCTGAACTTTAACCTCATGAAGAGCTTCCTCATATCCGTTTATATCTTCCTTTTCAACCCTTGCGACAAACTTTTCCCAAATATCGGTATGCCATTTCATCCCCGGTAACAATAAAGGATTCCTGCATTGCTGCTCTACCTGCCTAAAAGCCAGTTTCAACTCGTCAAGCCAAATGCGCAATTCCGGTAACAATTTTCTGTTTCCGGGAGTTACCCGCCCTTCTCCAAATTGATCAAACCTGGATATTTTTTCTCGCCAGTTCATGAGCAAAGGGTACATATCAGGACCGGCTATTTGTGCTACAGCAGTTTTCAACGATTCCTCCGGATCATAGTTCTCAGGATTCCAGAGATAGTCGCCCAAGGTTGCCAGGCATACTCTATAGTGCCCCCAGCTATAACCAGCCATCATATATGTGCTCAAACATCGCTGAAAATCAGCCGGGAATTGCGTTTTGAAATCTTTGGGATCAAAGTAATAACTATACCCAGGGTGGGGTCCACCAAAAAGATTATCAAAATATGCCGTATTTCTTCCCAGTAGTCCAACCCACTGCTGAACATTCTCTTGAGTAACTCTTCGAGAGATAACATCGGGTCCCGTCCAAAAAACCTCCACATTACGAGGTATATTCGCTCCCAAAAACCTTAGATAATCATCTCCATTTTCATACTTACCCAGTCCCTCTGCCTGCCATTTACTCATATAGAAAGGAGGGCAAAAGAAAAATCTGAAGTCAGGATTATCTTTTTTTAGAAGTGCGCATATTCGGTTGATCAAATATGCATGTGCATGTGCTGCATCACCAAACTTTTCCTTATCCTTGAGGTTCATCGGATAACAAGTATCATCATAATTGATACAAATTCCTCCTACACCGGCACTTAACAGAGACTTTGACCATGCGGATACCCCTTGTATATCCTTATCTTCGGATATACGAATCTCAGCATCTTTCTTAAGGGTATTATAGCCATAGTCGGAACTATAAAATCTCATTTTATTTCCATGGATAAGGACAATAGATATAAGTCCTCTCTGTTTCATATATACGGCTATATCTTTTATATCGCTCATACCCTCTTCATGCTGATTCTTTTTCCACGAATCCCAGCCGCCTTCGAAACTACTAAATAAAGCACCATTTAAAAATACTGTGTTGAATTTGTACTCAGGGGCAAACTTGCCATGCTGCACAAAAAACGTTCTTGTAATAGGACTGACAAAGTATCCTCTTTGCCTGAATGCCGGATAATCAAAAACCCTTGCTTCTGCCAAACATACTTCTCTGTTACGCCCGACCAGAAGTTGCCGCAAGGATTGTATCCCCCAATATTCCCCCAACTTATCATGTCCCATGCAAAGAACTATATTGCGGTTTTTATCCACTAAAGGATAAAGTAAGTATCCCTCTTCCTTATCCGGGACAATCAATTTGTTTTGCTTGAGATACTTAGCGCTCAACTGGTTATCGCCAACACTGATAATAGTCGAATATTTGTCAAGATTCTCGCCATCTTTAATGATATCTATCTTGCCGCCAAGGTTCTGGATTCGGCTGCTCAAATCTAGGATTCCGGCGTCTTCTTTGGAACCGTCTTTGCTTATTAGAATACAGGATGTATTGTTTGTGTCCTCACGGGAACACAGGGATATATATTTATTCAGATATTCCACTTTCTGAGGGGTAGGAAGAATCTTGCCTGTAAAAAACGGGGGGCTTTCACTTAATCGTGGAGCTTCTGCAAGCTCATTATTGCGGATATTCGATGTGTTATTCTTTTGGACATGCTCTGCAAGAATCTTTTCATTGCTGTTTTTGAATACTTTAATGCCTCCTTCCCCAGGCTT